>JBLIMF010000112.1:0-8558 GCA_047638615.1 Gammaproteobacteria bacterium | reverse complement strand
AACGGCTGAACTCGCCGATGTCGAGACCCTGGACGATTTCGTAGTTGCCGTCCTTGCAGACGCACGGGAACGAGCTGATGATGCCTTCGGGCACTCCGTAGCTGCCATCACTCGGCACCGACATCGAGACCCAGTCGCCGTCGGGCGTTCCAAGCGTCCAGTCGCGGATGTGGTCGACTGCAGCCGAAGCGGCCGAAGCAGCCGATGAGGAACCGCGTGCGTCGATGATCGCTGCACCACGCTTGGCAACCGTGGGGATGTAGCTGTTGGCATACCAGTCCTGATCGCCGATCAATTCGAGTGCGTTCTTGCCTCCGACTTCACAGTTCGACAGGTCGGGGTACTGCGTGACCGAGTGGTTGCCCCAGACGGTCATCTTCTTGATGTCGTTGACGGAAGCCGTCAGGCGCGTGGCGAGCTGGCTGATTGCACGGTTGTGATCGAGGCGGGTCATTGCGGTGAAGCGGCTCGGATCGAGATCAGCAGCGTTATTCATCGCGATAACAGCGTTGGTGTTTGCCGGGTTGCCAACGACGAGGACCTTGACGTCCCTCTTCGCCGAACGGCTGAGCGCTTCGCCCTGCGGCTTGAAGATGCCGCCGTTGGCCGACAGTAGGTCGGCGCGTTCCATGCCCGCCTTGCGCGGCATCGAGCCCACCAGGATCGCCACATCGGCATCACCAAATGCGATATCGGCGTCGTCGGTGCAGGTGATCGAGTCGAGCAGCGGGAATGCGCCGTCGTCGAGTTCCATGCGAACACCTTCGAGCGCGCCGAGCGCTGGTGTAATTTCAAGCAGCTGCAGTGCAACCGGGGTGTCCGGGCCGAGCATCGTGCCCGATGCAATGCGGAAGAGGAGGCTGTAGCCGATCTGGCCTGCAGCCCCGGTGACGGCAACACGTACTGGAGTAGTCATGGCAGCTGAGGCTACGCCGGTGGGCTGGCAGGGCCAAGCCCGTCGGCACTCACCCTGTTTGTCAGGCTGACGTGGGCCAGCCCCTACGCCAGGCCCAGGACACGATCGACGAGCATCGAATAGAATTTCTGACCCGTCTGCGTAAGGTGAATGCCATCGTCGTAGAAGCAACGGCCCTCGCAACTCGCTGCCAACACTTCCCAGTCAAGAACCGTCACGTTCGGGAAAGCTCCGGGCAACGCGCGGATCTTGTTGTTGTTGCCAGTCATCCAATTGCGATCGCCCTTGCCGGTCAACATGACGACCGTCGGCACGTCGACAACAAGGTTCATGAGCGACGCAAGCGACGCGTCGCTGAAGGGCCCATTGGTACCGAGATGCATCACGATCACCGATGTCAGCGCACCCGAAAGCTGCACCGCTTCAAGCTCAGGCACATAAGAGATGAGCTGACGACTCTTCACCGCATCGACCACGAAGCCACTCGCTGTCAGTTCCTCGGCCGCACCGAGCATCACCGAGTCACCGACCGCGACCAATTGCAGGCCGCTTGTTGCCGGTGTGAGACTCAGCGGGGTGATCGCGTTGACGTCGGTGACGACGCCGAGCTGAGTGACCGGGCCTGGCGCCAGCGTGGTCGGCAGCCCGATCGTCGAGGCGGGAACGACAGCAGTGGCGACCGGAGCTGGCGCGGAGCCGTCGAGCACCGTTGTCGGCGTCGGCATCAGTGCTGGAGCGGTGGTGGTGACCGCCACAGTGGTCGGAGGTGTGGCAACCGTGGCGGGGACAGCCGTGGTGGGCGCAACGGTGCTCGGCGGAATCGGCACTGGCGCGGGGTTTTTGCCGTCGACCGCATCGGTCAGGCTGACGGTGAAGCCTTCACCCTCGTCAAGCGACTCAGTGATGTCGTTCTGCTTGAGGTCGGCGGTCGCGAGCGTCACCCCGGCGAAGGTCACCATGGCCACGGCGACAGCAGCGGCTCCGATCAACAGTCCAGTCGGTCGGCGGACCTCACGATTCCGCACCCGTTGCGTGAGCGCTGCGACACCACCGACCCGGATCGGCGTCTCAACGAACCGGTAGGACAATTCGGTGATGATCACCGTTGGGATCATGGCGAGGAGGAACTCGTGGAGGCGCAGCGAGTTCCCTGCCACGTTGCGGATGATCTGGTAAATCGGCCAGTGGAAGAGATACAACCCATAGGAGCGGGTACCGATCCATCTGAGGACCTTGCCACCGAGCAACCGGTTCGCGGCGGATCCCTGATGCGTGACCGCAGCGATGATCAGCAGCGTCAAGACACCTGCGACGAAGAGCCCGCCTCGGAAGAGCCGGCCATCGGCCCCGCTCGGATCAACGAGATGGATGTTCCAGCACATCCAGCCGAAGCCGACGAAGGCCAGGACCGCGACGACGTCGAATGCCCGGCCACGGTCGCGGAGCGGTCCGCGGAGGATGGCGAAGGGTCGCCACACCATGGCGAAGCCCGCCCCCAAGAGGAGGCCGCCGGCTCGAGCAACGGTGCTCAGGTACAGCGTGTCGAGTTTGGAGATCGGACGGCCGGCAATGCTCCAGTACGCCTCGGGCGTGACCTCGGGTTCGCCAACAGCACCTGGGTGGTACGCGAGGCCGACGAGAATCGTGATGCCGATCGCTCCGACAAACAGCCAGCGGCTGAAGTTGGCGACGCGCCGCGTGCCTGTACGCCCGAGGAATGCCACCATCACGAGTGGCCAGACCAAATAGAACTGCTCTTCGACCGCAAGGCTCCACAGGTGCCGGAGCGGCGCGAAATCACCGGCTGCGGTGTAGCCGAGGCCCACCCACACCTGGTACCAATTCGAGACGTAGAAGAACCCCGCGAATACGTCACCGCGAAGCTGCCCGAGTGCATCGCGTTCAAACAGGGCCGTCCAGACGGTGAGCAGCACCATCAGCAGGCATACGGCGGGGAGCAGCCGCCTCGCGCGTCGGAGCCAGAAATCGATGAGCGAGATCCGGTAGGTCCGCTCTCGCTCGGCGATCAGCAACAGGGTAATCAAGTAGCCCGAGATGACGAAGAACATCTCGACACCAAGAAAGCCGCCAGGCAGCCACGAGCTATTGGCGTGGTAAATCATCACGGCGACCACGGCGATCGCACGCATCCCGTCGAGGCCCGGCAGGTAGGGCACACGGCTGATATGGGCGCGCACGAACCCACCGGAATAGTCGACAGCTGTCGGCAGGGGGGACGCGTTAGTCACGGCCATGAATCATCAAGTATCGCTGGGGTCACGCTGAGATTCCCATCATGCACTGCTCAAGATCAGGCGGCAGCCAACGTGTCAGGTGACCAGGCAACCGTCAGATGAACAGGGAACCATCAGCGAGGACGGTCTCGATCAGAGTCGTGTAATACGCCGCGCCCGTCGACTTGAGGTGGATCCCGTCCTGATAGATGCAGTCGCCCTGGCACTGCTGAGCGAGGCCATCCCAATACAGCACCTCGACGTTCGGCAAGCGGCTGGCAACATTGACCATCAGGCTATTGTTTCCCACATCGTAGCTGCTGTCCGGCACCACGTTCTGGATCAGCAACACCCTCGGAACATTGGCGACGAGGCCCATCATTGCGTCCATCTGGTCGGCGCTGATCGGACCGTTCGTTCCGAGATGGATAACCAGCTCCTGGGGCAGTCGGTTGCGGTCAGACAACGCCTGGATGACATCGAGACCACGCACGAACGCCCGGCTCTCTGCCGCGTCGACGATAAAGCCCGATGCTTTCAACTCGTCGGCCGCGCCCAACATCACCGAATCGCCGATGGCGAACTTCTGGGGAGCTGGAGGCAGCGGCGCGGTGGTCTCGACGATCGTCACCGGGGCCTCGCCTGCCGTCTCGGCCGGTGAGGCGGGGTCGTCTGATTCAGCAGGATTGGGTTCGGAAATCGGTTCCATCGCCGGCTCTGCCACGGCTTCCGGCGCGTCGTCGCACGTCCCCTCGAGCACGCTGCAGACGGAGTCCGAGTTGGCTCTGAACGTCTCATCGACCGCGTTCTGCTTCAACTCGGCGGTCGCCAAGCTGGCGCCGGCAAAGATCGCCAACGCCGTACCGACAAAGGCGCCACCGAGCACGGCGCCACGGTTCTGGTTCCGACGCGATCGTTCGCCGCGTCGTTGCCACGCAGCAGTGAGCTGGCCTTTACGGATCGGCGTCTCGATGTATCGGTAGGAAATCTCGGTGACGATCGCCGTGGCGACCATGCACAGCACCCATTCATGGAACTTCAGCCTGGTTCCGGCGGTGTTCCGAACGATTTGGTAGATCGGCCAGTGGTAGAGGTACAGCCCATATGAGCGAGTACCGATCCACAGCATCGTGGGGCCGCTCAGCGCCTTGGAGGTCAGCGAATCACGGTGCGTCACCGCCGCAATGATCAGCAGCGTTGCGATACCGGCAACAAAGAATCCGCCGCGGAAGAGCCACGGGTCGGCGCTGTTGTCGCCGAAGGTGTCGATGAAGCCAACCTTCCACGACATCAGGGCGAGGATGGCGAACCCGACGACGGCCAGCCCGTCGAGTGCTCGCGCCTTGTTTTGCAACGGACCACGCATCATGGCAGCGGGGCGCCAGACCATCGCGAATGCTGCGCCGAGGAGCAGGCCGCTAGAGCGGGACAGCGTGGAAAGGTAGAGGGCGTCGCCCTTCGAGATGAATCGCCCGCCAATCTCCCAGTAGGCCGCTGGCGTGTTCGACGGGTCGGCGTCGATCGGACCCGGGTGGTACAGCACAGCGACCACGACAGTCACGAACACAGCAGCGCCGAACAACCACACACTGAGATCGGCGATCCTGCGACTGCCCTTGCGCAGCAGCGCAACCATCACGATCGGCCAAACAAAATAGAACTGTTCTTCGACCGCCAAGCTCCACAGATGACGCAATGGCGCGAAGTCGTTACTCGCGCTGTACCCGGCACCGATGAAAATTTGGTACCAGTTCGAGATGTAGGCCACACCGCCCAACAAGTCGCCTCGGAGCTGGCCCAGCGCATCGCGTTCGAACACTGCCGTCCAAATCGACAGCAGGAGCAGCATCATGAACAGTGCTGGGAGGAGCCTCCGAAACCGGCGCACCCAGAAGTTCTTCATGTTGACTTCGCCGGTCTTCTCGTGCTCGGCGATGAGCAACAGCGTGATCAGGTAACCCGAGATGACGAAGAACACCTCGACACCGATGAATCCACCCTTCAGCCATGTGCTGTTGGCGTGATAGATCATCACGGCCACGACGGCGACGGCCCGCATGCCGTCGAGACCGGGCAGGTACGGAACCTTGCTGATATTCGCGTCCGTTTTGCGAGGTGCTGTCGCAGCGTCAGGCGCGGAAATGGCGGACATCACCGCCAAGTATTACTTAGACAAGCACCGATCCAAGGTTCAACCTGATTTGTTTCGCCACCTCAGACCGGTTGAGCGTGTAGAGATGCAGGCCCGGAGCGCCTGCAGCAATCAAGTCGTTGCACAGCACGGAGGCGAGTTCGATGCCAATCCGCTTGGCCTCGGCATCGGTGCGGGCCGATTCGAGACGTTCGACAAGCCAGCCCGGTACCTCGGAACCGCTCATCTCGGCCATCCGGTGGATTTGCGCCAGGTTCGTGACCGGCATGATCCCCGGCACGATCGGCTTGTCGACACCGAGCGCCGCGAGTTCCTCGACCAACCGCGCGTAGTGCTCGACGTCGAAAAAGAACTGGGTGATTGCGAAGTCAGCGATTCGCAGCTTCGCGGCGAGATGCTTGCGGTCCGCGGCCCGATCGGGTGAACGCGGATGCACCTCAGGATGCGCTGCGACACCGACCGAGAAGCAACCGGTGGCTGCGACGTCAGCCAGCAAATCGAGGGCATACCGGTAGTCGCCTGCCGGAGTTGAACCGCCAGCGGGTAGGTCGCCACCGAGGGCGAGAATGTTCTCGACGCCCATGCGGCGGTAGTCGACGAGCAGCGCAGCGACATCGGTACGAGTATGGCCAACACACGTAAGGTGCGCCATTGGCTCGACGTCGGTCTCTCTGCGCATCCACCCGACGACGTCGGCGGTGCGATGACGATCCGACCCACCTGCGCCGTATGTAATGCTGACGAAGTCGGGCCCCAGCGGCGCGAGCTCGGCCACCGTGCGGCCGAGCGTCATTTGCGCGCTTGCCGATTTTGGCGGAAAGAACTCGAACGAGAGAGTCCGTCCTGCTGCCAACTTGTTGGCGATCCGAGCCATAGGCACTGGAACGTAGCGAGCTACTCACCGGGCTCGACCTCCAGATCGAGAACTTCCCGCCCATCGGAACGATTCCACGATACGGAACGCTCCGGCATCAGGTTGCCAGGCGATGGCGGGAAAGAGACGACCCGATGGTGTGCGCTGACGCTGGAGTCAGTGACGGAAGTGGCGTTGGCCGGTGAAGACCATCGCAAGTCCGTGCTCGTCGGCTGCCGCAATCACTTCGTCATCACGCATCGACCCGCCGGGCTGGATCACACACGACACGCCGGCTTCGACAGCAGCATCGAGGCCGTCACGGAAGGGGAAGAACGCATCGCTCGCGCACGCCCCACCAGTTGCACGGCCGACGGCGCGGCCCGTCGCAATCCGGGCCGAATCGAGTCGGTTCTGCTGCCCTGCCCCAATGCCAAAGGCCTGGCGATCCTTGGTGTAGACGATCGCGTTGCTGGTGACCGCTGCGCACACCGTCCAGGCGAATTCCATCTCAGCCCACTGGTTGTCTGTTGGCTGCAGGTTGGTGACGATCCGCCAGTCATCGCTCCTGCCCGCAACAGGATCGGGTTGCTGGACGAGGAGTCCACCGTCGATCGGGCGAACATCAAACGGCAGGGGCGACGGTGCGTTGGCCGCAATGACACGCAGGTTCTTCTTTTTGGCAAAGGTCGCGAGTGCGTCGTCGTCGAACCCCGGAGCGACGACCACTTCGGTGAACACGTCACCGAGCGCCATCGCCATTTCGTTCGTGACAGTGCGGTTGACGGCGACAATGCCGCCGAAGGCGCTGACCGGATCGCAGGCGTTGGCCCAGATGTAGGCGGTCGCGATGTCGTCGGCGATGGCGACACCACACGGGTTGGCGTGTTTGACGATCACACACGCCGGATCGTCGAAGCGTTGGACGAGACGCCAGGCAGCCTCGGTGTCAGACAGGTTGAGATAGCTCAACTCCTTGCCGCCGTGCTGCGTCATCGAATCCCACCAGCTCGTTGCACCAGCTTGGCGATAGCGCGCACCTTCTTGATGCGGGTTCTCGCCGTAACGCAGCGACTGCACGTTGGAGAGAGCGAGGTGGATCGAGGCGGGCAGAGCACCTGCCGTGTCGACGTCGTCGACCTCGATCGTTTCGTCGACAACATCGGGATCGTTGTCGTCGAACCACGTGACGATCGCTGCGTCGTAGGCCGCTGTATGCGCGAACGCCGCTCGGGCAAGCCGCCGCTTGGTGTCGTCCGATAGGGCGCCATCGGCACGCAATTCGGCGATCACCGGGTCGTAGTTCTTCGGGTCGACGATGACCGCGACGTGCGCATGGTTTTTGGCCGCGGCCCGGACCATTGCGGGGCCACCGATGTCGATCATCTCGACTGCCGTGCCGCTGCCGTGCTCGAAGTCGTCAAGGTTCTGACCGAACGGATACAGGTTGCCAACGACGAGGCTGATCGGTTCTATGCCATACTCGGCCATGTCGGAAAGGTGCTCAGGATCGGTGGGGTCAGCAAGGATGCCGCCGTGCACCTTGGGGTGCAGCGTCACCACCCGATGGCTCAGGATCGCGGGCACACCGGTGAGGTCTGCCACGTCGGTGACATCGATCCCCTCGGCCGCGACTGCCTTGGCAGTCCCGCCGCTCGAGACGATCGACCACCCCAATTCACTGAGGGCGCGGGCGAAATCAACGACTCCGGACTTGTCGTACACGGACAGCAATGCGGTGGGCACAGCACCGAGCGTAGACAGGCCGCTTGCCGCGCGCCGACAAATATCTGCAGCGCAGACCGTAATTCGTTACACCGCACCGGCCAGAGCGACTACGTTTCGTTGTGGTCTGTGTGACCGACAGCACATCCCGGATTCCGCCACTCCAATCTCGTAACAAGTACTCAGGAAGGGGTCCGACATGGACTTCAGCAAATTCAAGACATCCGATTGGCTCATCGTTGGTGGAGGCGGGGCGATGTTCATCGCTGGCTTTCTGCCCTGGGTCACCGTGTCCGTAGGCGCTTTCAGCAGCTCCGGTAACGCTTTCGAGTTCTTCTTCACCGGTACCCTTCCATGGCTGTTGTTGATCGCTGTCGCGGTGATCGCTGGGCTGCTCGTGCTTGAGAAAATGCCAGCTGGCGATACGCCGTGGCCGCTGATCCTCCTCGCCGGCGCGGCCCTCGCCACGCTCCTTGTGCTGATTCGTCTGATCTTCAACCCGCTCGAAGGTTCCGGCCTCGGCGTCGACGTCGGCCGAGGGATCGGCATGTTCCTTGGTGTGATCGCCGCCATCGCCATCGCAGCGGGTGCGTTCCTCAATTTCCAGGCCTCGGGCGGCGAACTGTCCGACCTGACCGACATGGACAAGCTCAAGGCCAGCTTCTCGGGCGGCAGCAG
>JBLIMF010000111.1:0-8621 GCA_047638615.1 Gammaproteobacteria bacterium | reverse complement strand
ATGACAGCGGTACGACCGGCCTCGATGAGGCGGGTCTGAGCACCGACGATCCGACTTTCGATGTCGAGCCACTTCGCCCGTTCGTGTTGGAATCGGCAGAAGCGGCGCCGGCAGCACCAGCCCTCGACGATTCGGGAGGTGCAGCGCCGACCGGATGGGCGGCGTTCGACCGTTCGCTCGAAGACGCGCTGCTGCGCAACGGCAACACAGCTGCATCGGTCGCCGTCGCCATTGGTGGCGTGGTCGTGCATGAGGATGCATTCGGCCTGCGGGCACCGTTCATCAGCGAGGACGAGGCCGTTCCCGGTGATCGTTTCCGAATCGCAAGCATCTCGAAGCCGATCACCGCGATCACGTTGCTGCAGCTCGTCGAGGCGGGAGCTGTCGGCCTGGATGACGAGGTGGGCCAACTGGTTGCTGACCAGCTCGAGGTGACGCCGTCGGCGGGCGCTCGTCGGCTGAGCGTCCGCCGGTTACTCAACCACACATCCGGTTTCGGGAAGTACGACACACAGTTCTTCCGCAACGGTGCCGACAGCTGCGAAGGCGCTGCCCGCCTCGGCATCACGCTGGGCGCTGGCTCCGGTGGATACAGATACAGCAACATGAACTTCTGTGTCGCCGGGATTCTGATCGAAGCGCTGACCGGGAAGAGCTACGAGGTTGCGGCCTACGAGCAGCTACTCACGCCGCTCGGATTGTCTGGGCTCCGGCTGGCCAATACGTTCGACCCCGGCCCGGGCGAAGTGCTGCACCCGTCGACGCCCGACCGCAACTACATGGAGACGCTCGGCGGTGCCGGAAGCTGGATTGCTTCACCGACCGACCTCGTGACCATCTTGAACTCACTCGATCACTCGACTCCCGGCTTTAAGCCACTTGAGCCGGACACGGTCGCACTGATGGAGACTCCTGTCGGCGGCGTAGCGGGCCAACGTGGCTACGGCCTCGGGTTGATCTCGTACGGCGACGGCCGCTACGGCCACACGGGCACGATCGAGAACACCCACGCCATGGTCTTGAACCGCAGCGACGGTGTCATCTGGTCGATCACCGTGTCGGGTCCGTACCCCGACGACACGCCACGCCTCGAAGCAATCATCAATCGAGCGTTCGAGGCCGGCGGGTTCATCTCGGGTCAGTAGATCACGCCCGCCGCTCGAAGCGCCGCAGCGTCGAGCCCGAGTTCGGTGACGATCTCGTCAGAGTGCTGGCCGAACGTCGGTGCGTGTCCGCCAACTTGCTGCGGAGTCGCCGACATGCGAGCAGCCGGGCGGGGCTCACGCACCATGCCAGCAACCGGGTGCTCCCGTTCGACGAACACCTTGTTGTTGATGACCTGCGGATCGTCGTGCAGCTCGCTCAACGGTGTGACCTTGGTGCCCGGTACGTCGTATTCGACGACGCCCTTCATGAACTGCTCGACGGTCGTTTTTCTTGCAGCTTCACGGAGTACGGCACTGAGTTCCTTGCGGTGTCGCGAGCGCGAGGCGAGGCCGACGAACCGGGGGTCTTCGGCAATTTCTGGCCGCCCATACGTGGCACAGAGTCCGGCGAACTCGGACTCGCTCACCGCACTGGCTGCTGCATAACCATCAGCGAGTGGAATAGCGGTGTAGTTGGATGCAAGCGTCGGCGCCCTGTCGACATCGTCGTCGGTGAGCGAGACGTCCATTGCCGAGTCGGGCCAGAGGAAGGCGATCGCAGTGTCGAGCATGGACAACACGATGTGTTGACCTTCGGCCTTGCCCATGGCGCGGGCGAAAAGTGCTGCCGTGATTGCTTGGCACGCGGTGTAGGCGGTTGTCTTGTCGCATACGAGCGTGCGGAACAATTCGGGTGCGCCCTTGGCCGGATTTGTTTGCACATCAGCGAGCCCTGACGCGGCCTGGATCACATTGTCGTAGGCGCGACGGCCACTCATTGGGCCGTCAGGGCCGAACCCTGAAATCGACGTGTAGATCAGATTCGGGTTGAGTTTGTGCATGGCGTCCCACCCCAGGCCGATGCGGTCCATCGCCCCTGGACGGAAGTTCTGAATCAGCACATCGGCGTCCGCGATCAAGGTGCGCATTGCATCGAGGCCGGCAGGCTGTTTGATATCGATGACGAGCGACCGCTTGCCGCGATTGTTGTTGATGAAGATCCCGGTCATCCCGTTCTTCGACGTTCCCAGATGACGCATCATGTCGCCCAAGCCCGGTGCTTCGACCTTGACAACGGAGGCGCCCTGGTCGCCGAGCATCATCGCGGCGAGCGGACCGGCGATCATCACCGACATGTCGACCACCTTGATGCCGTCGAGCGGACCGATGAGTTGATCGTTCATGGGTCAGATGGTTGCAGGTGGTTGATGCCAAGATGGCGTCGTGGCGCAACCTGATATTCCGATCACGGTCATTGGCGGATATCTCGGAGCCGGAAAAACTACATTGCTCAACCGGCTACTACGCGAGCCCGACGGCCGCCGGCTGGGGGTGATCGTCAACGACTTCGGGTCGATAGGTATCGACGCCGAGCTACTCGCTGCAGCGAGCGACACCGGTGTGGTTAATCTGCCCAACGGTTGTGTGTGCTGTTCGCTGGGGAACGACCTCATGGAGTCACTCGGTTCGCTCCGTGACGTCGAGTTCCCGCCGGACCAGATCGTGATCGAAGCCAGTGGCATCGCTGATCCATCGGCCGCTGCAGCGTGGGGAACTTCGGTGGGGTTTGCGCCGGCGGGAGTGGTCGTACTCGCTGCGGCCGACTCGATCGGGCGGCAGGTCAACGACCGCTACGTCAGCGCAGAAGTACGTCGCCAGCTCGCCGGCGCCGATCTCATCATTTCGACCAAGCTCGACCTCTGCACACCGGAGCAGGTGCAGCGGGCGTTCGACGTGCTCGACGAACACGCTCCTGGCGTCCCCATCGTCGATGGTCTCGCTCCGATCGATCTGGTGCTCGGGCTGCGGCTGAGGTCTGGTGCTGAGCCGACAGCGGCAAACCCATCGGCAGAGCACGGGCAAGCGAGATACTCGCGCTGGTCGTGGTCGGGCACGACCGTTGCAGCGGGACGAGTCGCCGGCCTCGCCGACGCGATGCGCGACATGCTGCGGCTCAAGGCTGTGCTCGACGTCGAAGGCCACCACCTTGAGGTGCATGTGGTGGGCGGCCGTATGAGCGTGCACGAAGTGCGTGGGCTCCGGGCCGGAAGTCGCGCTGAAGCAATCCTCCTGCCCGATGACGCTGACAACGATGAGGCACTGCCTGTTCGGCTGACCGCGGCATTCGACGCCCTCCTGTCGTAGCGCTCCCGAATGTCAGGCGCCGGGGTGGGCTGCCTCGTTGGGCTGTCCGCCGACGATGGTTCCCCACACGCCGATGTCTTTGATTCCCATCGGGTCGATGGTCAGCGGGCTCTCTTCGAGCACGGTGAAGTCGGCCGCTTTGCCGCATTCGACGCTGCCGAACTCGTCGTCGGCGTGGAGCTGATATGCGGCGCCGGTGGTGACCGAGTGCAGCGCCGACTCGGCCGAGATGCGTTCGTTCTCGCCGAGTACTCGGCCCGAGGGCGTGACGCGGTTGACCGCACACCACATCGTGTGGAGGTGGCCCAGCGGGGTGACGGCGGCGTCAGAGTGGATCGAGAACGGGACGCCGAGTCGTTCGGCTGTGGCGCACGCTTCCATGCGGCGGGCTCGTTCAGGTCCAACTGTGATGTCGTGATGCTGATCACCCCAGTACCAAATGTGGTTGGTGAAGATGTTGGCGCACATCCCGAGCTTGGCCATACGGCGGTACTGGGCCGGCGAGGTCAGTTGGCTGTGCTGCACGGTGTAACGGTGATCGAGCCAAGCCGACTCCAAGAGCAGCTGTTCGACGACATCGAGCCACAGGTCGATCGTCATGTCGCCGTTGCAGTGCACGTGAGTGTTGATACGCCGCTCGTGGAACGGCCGGACCATGTCGATCAACTGCTCTGGTGGCACCATCCACACACCGTGGTCGGTGGGGGCCTGACCCCCTGGGCTGAAATAGCCGGGCCACTTCATCTTTGCGGTGAAGCCCTGAATCGAGCCGTCGAGCACGATCTTTAAGCCAGCAGTGCGCAGGCGATCGGTGTCTTCGAGTTCGAACTGCTGCACGAGATCAGCCGCGGCTGCCCAGTCGTTCGACCCGGGCATCATGCCGATCAGATGTCGTTGATGAATGCGTGCAGGGAAGTCGTCGGTGACGACCTGGTGCCACAGCTTTTGGCCCTGGGGTCGGGTGATACCGCTGGCGCCGAGGTCGACGACCGACGTGATGCCGACGTTCGCACACATCTGGCCGAGTGTGCGGATTGCTTCGGGGTCGCCCATCAGCCGCATGATCAGTTGGATTGCCGACGAGGCGAGCGCGATCGCCGGCATTTCTTGCAGCTCACCGTTGGGTTCGCCGTCGGCGTCCCGTGCAACCCCGACGGTTGTCGAATCGCGGGTGATCTCGTTCTGATCGAGCATGGCGCTGTTGACCGTGGCGAGATGGGCGCTCGCGTGGAACACGAAGATGGGCCGCTCCAGCGATGCCCGGTCGAGGTGATGCCGGGTCAGGCGTTCCTCGCTGGTGAAGTAGATCGGGTCGAAACCCCAGACGACGATGGGTTCTTGTGAGCCCAGCGTGTCTTCGTCGAGCTGGCGGAGCAGCTCAAAAAGTTTGTCGTAGGTCTGGATGCCTTCGGCCATGCTGCCGTCGAAGCGATGCCGCGGGAACCAGCCTGCGTAGGGGAGCAACCCGAAGGAACCTTCGAACACGTGGCCGTGGGCCTCGATCATGCCGGGCGTGAGGACGTGGTCGGCGAAGCGAGAGTCGATGGTATGCGGCCCCCAGCTCGTGCATTCGTCGAGTGAACCAGCGGCAAGGACCTTGCCCTCGCGGATCGCGACTGCCTCGACGACCGGCTGGCTGGGGTCCATCGTGATGATTGACCGTGCGGGGATGACGGTGATTTCGCTCATGAGAGTTCCGCCACGACGTCGTTGGCAATCAGGTCGAGGTGGTCGAGATCGGCAAGATCCATCACCTGCAGATACAACCGTTCGGCGCCCGCCTCGCGCCACGATCGCATTCGCTCGGCGACTTCGGCCGGGGTGCCACACAGACCGTTCTCGCGCAGTTCGGCAGGCTTCCTGCCGAGTGTCGCTGCCCGTCGTTCGACGTCGGCCTCAGTCGCGCCGACGCAGACGATCAGCGCAGCAGAATAGACGAGGTCGGCAGGATCGCGATCGATCGCCTCGCATGCGGCCCGCACACGGCCGGTTTGCTCGACGAAGAACTCGCGGTTAACGAACGGCGTGTTGAACTCGGCGGCGTATTTGGCGGCTAGTGCTGGCGTGCGCTTCGGGCCGCCGCCGCCGATGACAATGGGGGGTGCTAGCTGGGCCGGCTTGGGAAGCGCCGGCGAATCGGTGATCGGGTAGTGACCGCCCGGCTTTGAATAGGTTTCACCCGTTGGCGTCGCCCACATGCCGGTGATCAGTTCGAGCTGTTCTTCGAGTCGGTCGAACCGTTCGCCGAGCTCGGGGAACGGGATGCCGTAGGCCTCGTGTTCGGCGCTGAACCAGCCGGCGCCGAGGCCGAGGTCGACACGGCCACCTGACATCTGGTCGACCTGCGCAACGCTGATGGCGAGCGGTCCTGGCTGGCGGAACGTCGCCGACGATACGAGCGTGCCGAGGCGAATGGTGGAGGTGTCGCGAGCGAGGCCGGCGAGTGTGATCCACGCATCGGTTGGGCCCGGAAGGCCATCACCGTCGCCCATTACCAAGTAGTGATCGCTTCGGAAGAACGCGCCGTACCCGAGCTCTTCGGCCCGTTGCGCAACGGCGAGCAGATCTTCGTACGAGGCCCCCTGCTGGGGTTCGGTGAAGATGCGGAGATCAGTGATGCTGAGCGATTCGGTCACAGACGCAGACTACGCAACCGCCCGACCCACTCAGGCGTCGGTGCGGTCGACCGAGAATGCTGCCGACGTGGAGCCACGTTGGCGGCTCTGGAACGACGGGTAGACCATGTCGCCACGCTCATACAGTTCGGTTGAGTGCGTGCGAGCAGCAAGCACCGTGCCGTCGGCGAACTCAACCTCGTAGCGCACGTCGTGGCCGTAGTACTCAACGGTGCGGACAGTCGCTGCCTCGGCGCCATCGGTCGGGTCGAGACGAAGGCTGACCTGCTCGGGCCGAACAAGAACCCGTACCTCGTTGCTGTTCGGGTCGGCCCGGCGGTCGTCGATCGTGATGACGCCGATGGGCGTGGCTGCGACGGTGGCGTCGTTGTCGGCGACGACGCCGACGACGAAGTTGGCCTCGCCAACGAAACCAGCAACCCATGGCGTTGCGGGTGACCGGTAGAGCTCGTCGGGCGTGCCGAATTGTTCGATGTTGCCGGCCTGCATCACGGCGACTTTGTCACCGAGGACGAACGCCTCATCTTGGTCGTGAGTGACGAACACGGTGGTGACGCCGACATCGCGCACGATGCGTGCGACTTCGGCTCGGACCTGCACGCGCAGCGAGGTGTCGAGTGCCGAGAACGGTTCGTCGAGGAGAAGTACCTTTGGTTGCGGAGCGAGCGAGCGAGCGAGCGCCACGCGCTGCTGTTGCCCACCGGAAAGCGTGTTCGGCAGGCGGTCGCCGAAGCCCTGAAGATCGACCAGATCGAGTAGTTCGTCGACGCGTGCCAAGACCTCCGCCCGTGACAGCTCTTTGCGCATGGCGCGGAGGCCGAACACGATGTTCTGTGCGACGGTCAGGTGGGGGAAGAGCGCGCCGTCTTGGAACACCATCCCGACATTGCGCTTCTCGGGGTTGACCCACTGTCGTTTACCCGAGCCATGGCTGCTGACCGTCGCGCCACCGATGGACGCCGACCCGGCGGTAGGGCTTTCAAGCCCGGCGATTGCCCGCAGGAGTGAGGTCTTCCCGCATCCAGACGGGCCGAGGAGCGCAACGATTGATCCGGCTTCGATGTCGAGGTCGGCGGCGGTGACCGCTGCGACCGAGTCACCGCCGTCAGTGGCATATGCAACGGAGATTCCGCTGAGTGAGACCGCCGCTCCGGCGAGCATATTTGGTGCTCTCGACATCATTTACAAGGCTAACGGGTCAGCCGCGAACGACTTCGCTGCGGCGCAAGACGAGGAACCAGGTCAACGCTGCTGACACTGCGACCAGGACGAGCGAGGCAAGGCCAGTCGAGGCATAGAAACCCTCTTCGTATGACGACCAGATCTCGGTAGTGAGCGTCGAGAAGCCGATTGGCGAGAGGAGGAGCGTGGCGGGGAGTTCTTTCAGCGTCGACAGCATCACGAGGCCGCCACCGGCAACCAGGCCAGGGCGCATCAAGGGGAAGTCGATGCGGAAGAAGCGACGGATCGGGCTCGGTTCGAGCAGCCGACCGGATTCGCGGAGGGCATGCGGGACAGCGCGCACAGCTGACTCGGTGCTCGCCAGCGCTTGGCTTCCGAAGTGGATGACGTAGGCGGTGATCAGCAGTGCACTGGTTTGGTAGAGCCCTTTGAGTACGGGAGTGTTCAAGGTCAGTACTGCAAGGGCGAGAGCGATGACAAGGCCCGGAATCGCAAAGCCCACGATGATGGAGACGGCGGCGATGTCAGAGCTGCGATGCGGGCGGCGTGTCGTGGCGAGGGCAACGGGCATCACAACGGCAACGGCGAGCACGGCAGCGATCACTGCGACCGTCGCTGTGCTGAAGGCCGGCTGCATGAGGTTGCTGAGCGACACACGACCCTCGGCGATGCCGCGTTGTGCCCAGGTGCCGAGGCTTGTGACCGGGATGATGAGGCCGACAAGCAAAACGAGCGAACATCCGGCCAACGCGGGGGCCTGGCGCCAACCGAGACGACTTCGTCGAACCATGGCTGTTGACCGGTCGTCAGGACGACTGCTGCCGCGCTGGGACCGTTCGAGTGCGACGACCGCGAGGGCCAAAATGAGAACGACCGTGGCCGAGGCGAACGACAGTGCACGATTCGTTTGGCGAGTCGCGAAAATGACCCGCGTGAGGGTGTCAAAGCCGAGTAACTGGACGGCGCCAAACTCGCTCAATGTGTACAGGAAGACAAGCAGCCCGCCACCGAAGACTGCAGGACGGAGTTGCGGCAGCGTCACTCTGAAGAATGTGGCAGTCGAGGACAGGCCGAGTAGACGGGCGCTCTCTTCGAGGCTGGAGCGCAGGGCGATCAGCCGGGCCGCAACCGGGAGGTAGACGTACGGGTAGGTGAATGCCGTCAGGACGAGCCACGATGCACCCAGGCCCCGGAAGCGCCGCGGCGGAGTGATGCCAACGGCGGACAGTGCGTTGTGGATGATGCCGTCGGGGGCGAGGCCGGCAATGAACGCTGCAGCTCCGACGAATGACGGCAGCACCAGTGGGAGTACGAGGGCAACCCGCCAGAAGCGGCGCCCTCGAAGGTCGGTTCGGGTGACGAGCCAGGCGAGCGCCGTACCGATAATTGCTGCCGACACCGAGACGAGGATGGACAGCTGCACCGTGCGCCATAGCGGGCCGGGAACTTCCTTGGCAACACTGGCAAGGTCGCCACCAAGCCGGACGGTGCGCCAGACGACGAAGCCAACGGG
>JBLIMF010000110.1:0-8793 GCA_047638615.1 Gammaproteobacteria bacterium | reverse complement strand
GCAAGGGCGTCCGGGCCGACATCGCCGTGAATCAACGCGCCTGTTCCGTCGGTGGCCACGTGGAGATCGACGAACCCAGACAGGGCCTCGGCCAGCGCGACCGGTGTCTGATCGACAATGGTCTCCTGGTCGTGGTCGGACAGGGTGATCACGATGGTGTTTTCCCACCCGTCGGTGAGTGCATCAATCAATTCACCGTAGGCGCCGTCCGTCGCACCGTATTGATCAATTGCCTGCGGCGAGTCCGGCCCGTACAGGTGCGATGTCGTGTCGGGTTGGTTGAGGTGCAGCACGACCAAGTCGGCATTGAGGTCGATATTTCGCACCGCCTCGACGACAGCGGCATCAGCCGGATACCCGAACTCGCAGCGGGCGGTACCGTCCGGTATCCATCCGCCAGGCGGCCACACCTCGTCGGCATGATCGCCGCCCATCTGAGCGATCAATTTGTGGTCACCGACGACCGTTACCGATCGCCCGCCGGCCGCGGCGACGCGATCGAACAGCGTCGGGGCGCGTGGTCCAGCTTTCGGCGAAGGCACCCAACCCTCGCCGTCGATCCAGGTGTGATTGCCGTACACGCCCGTCTCGCTGGGGTCAGCGCCTGTAATAAAGGCCGCGTGATTGGCGTAGGTGACCGACATTGGCAGCGACAGCCCACCATCGGGTGCGCGTCCACCCTCGGAGGCCTGCCGCCAGATGTTGGGCGTGAGCGCGGCACTGACGTGGCGATGCGGCAGGGCGTCGATGATGATCATCACCACACGCAGATCGTCGTTGATCACTCTCACAGCGTACGGCACACTCGGGGACCGCCAATCAACTCTGCTCGTCTGGCCGCGCGGCCTCGGCTGGTCGATTTTTATCAACCAACCCTGTCAGAGGGAGCGCACCGGATCGCTGCCGTCCCATCCGATTGAGGCACCACGGACCATGTCCGAGAAGTCACGGAGCGCAGGTGTTGCCTCGTAGATCCCGATCAGATGTCCACGGGCACTGCCACCATCGTGCAAGGCAAACCCACCACCACCGGCCGTTGTGCGTGCACTCAACACTTCGGCGTGTCCATCAGTCGCGAGGCCAGCCGATGTGGCTTCGAAGTTGTTGACGGAATGTGCAACGTGGTGGAGTCCCGACGTGCCGACGATCGGGGCAGCATCTGCCGGGAGGCCGTGCTGGCAGATCAGCTCAAACATCACATCCCCCCACCAGCCGGACGCTCTGGAATGATCAAACGTCGCCTCCTCGCCGTTGACACGGACGTCAAGCAGCTCAATGTGCTCAACGACAAAAAACGGCCCAATGCCCACTGGCGCCCAACCTGCTGCAGCCTCACGCACGTCGTCGACTGCGTACACAAGCCTCGTGGGGCCGCTCATGGCTGGATCGATCATGGAGCAAACGTAGCGCCCCCATGTTCGGCTCGACATTGCGTGCTGTCGACCAGCAACCGAGCGTGCTCAGAACATCGAGGCGCGGCATTCATCGATTCCAGACACTGAATTGTGCGATGAAGTGACGTTCGACACGTTTCACCGCAGTGGTATCTGATACAACTTTCGACAGACGTACATAACGAGTTCCTGGGGGGAATGATGTTTGTAAGTACACGACGCCACACACTGGCGATCTTGGTGTCTGGGGCACTGGTCGCCGCTGCATGCAGCGGCAGCGACTCGGCTGACTCACCTAATGCGACGGAGGCTCCGGCCACCGCGGCCGAGGCTGAGCCCGACGAAGCACCCGATGACTCCGAGCCCGCCGACACCGAGCCGGCGGCGACCGACCCCAACGAGCCGGCGCCACTCGAAGACGAAGACCAGCTCACCAGCTCGGGCGAAGGCAACGTCGACCTGGCGTCGCTCGAACCAGTCGCAGGTGGTGAGATCACCTTCGGACTCACCAACGACGGCACCGGATTCGACACGACCGGCGCAGTTGCGCCCGGGTCAATCCGAGTGATCACCGCACTCAACGACTCGCTCGTCGGGCTCGACGCCGACGCAAATTGGCAGCCGAACCTCGCCGAAAGCCTCACACCGAACGACGACTTCACATCGTGGACAATCACCATGCGACCCGGTCTGCTGTTCCACGACGGCGAACCCGTCGATGGCGAGGCCGTCCGCGCCAACCTGCAGGCGTTCAAAGACAGCCCGACCGTTGGATTCGCAATGGCCCAGATCGACTCCATCACGGCAGTCGACGAACTGTCCGTCCGGCTCGACCTCAGCGCTCCATGGGCAGCACTTCCGTACGGACTGGTTGGTCAACCCGGCTGGATGGTGTCGCCATCGACGATCGGCACAAACGAGACGTTCACTGGCACCGGCCCATTTGTGCTCGAGAGCTGGACACCGGGCGACGGAGCACGCGTCGTGCGCAACCCGAACTATTGGCGGGCCGACGAGGGTTTGCCATACCTCGATGCAATCAACTTCAAGTTCCTCGTCGACGGGACCGTCAAGCGTCAGGCCTTCGAAGCCGGTGATGTGCAGGGCTACGTCAGCCCCAGTGACGAGGACATCCTCGATTTCCTCGATGACGACGAGACCGACGTGTGGATAGGCACCGCCGGCGCCAACGAGTATCTGTGGCTGCTCAACACCACCGCTGCTCCGTTCGACGATCTTCGCGTCCGCCAGGCCGTGGCCCACGCGATCGATAAGCAGTTCATTATCGACGCGTTCCGTTCCGGCCTGACCGTTCCAGCTAACGGGCCGTTGAACCCTTCGGACCGTTGGTACACCGAGAACAGCTATCCGCAGTTCGACCCAGCGGCGGCTCAGGCACTCGTCGACGAGTACGAAGCTGAGGTCGGTCCGATCGAATTCGAGTTGTCAATCGAACCGAACGCATCGGTGATCGAAGTTGCCGAAGTGATGATGTCCTTCCTCACCGACGTCGGTATCGACGGCGAAATTAAGGAAATCGGTCAGGGCCAGTCGGCAATCACGGCAATCCAAGACGACTTCCAGGCGTTCTCGTGGTTCCAGTTCGGCTCTCCCGATCCGGATGGTGACTACGTGTTCTTCCATTCGAGCGGGGGTTTCCTGAACTGGACCAACCTGGTCAGCGCTGACATCGACGCCGGCCTCGACGCCGGCCGGCAGAACGTCGACGAAGCTGGTCGCAAGGCGGGCTACGCACAGTTCTTGCAGGCCCTGGGTGACGAAGTGCCGATGATTTGGGTTGATCACCTCAATGGTGTTGAGGCCGCTGTCACGCTGCCCGAACTCCACGGCATCGGCACGCCAGGCGTCTTGCCCGACGGTGCGGCGTCCTTGCCGATGACCAACGGCAGCTTCTTCGCCTGGCCGAGCGTCTGGATCGAGCAGTGACCTGAACCAGCCGGCCGCAACATGCTGATCTTCGTCCAGCGCCTCGGGCGACTGGCCTTCGTCTTTTTCGTCGTCACCTTCGTGACGTTCTTTCTGCTTGACCAGGCACCGGGTGACCCGGCTGAACGGTTCGCCGGGTTGAACGCCACGCCTGAGGTGATCGAAGGCATTCGCGCCGAACTCGGATTGAACGGATCGCTGATCGAGCGGTACCTGCGCTGGCTCGGCAATGCGGTGAGGTTCGACTTTGGTGACTCCATTGTCACGCGCGGGTTCAGCAGCTGGGACCTCATTCGGGAATCGCTGCCCAAGACGCTGGAGCTGATGGTGTTTGCCGAGATCATGGCGATCGGGATAGCGGTGCCCCTGGCGCTCGCGTCGGCCCGTCGCCCTGGCAGTTTCATCGACAAGGCCTCGTCGTCCACCGCGTTCGGCTTGCTCGCATTGCCGGCGTTCGTGCTGGGGATCTACATGTCGTTCATCTTTGGCGTGAAGCTCGGATGGTTTCCGACCATCGTCGACAACCTGCCCGGGCTCAATGATGATCCGCTCGACAACCTGCGGCAGATGTTCCTGCCGTCGCTCACGTTGGCGCTGAACTTGGTGGCCGTCTATCTGCGCCTACTCCGCAGCGACCTGATCGAAACTCTGCAAGAGGACTACGTGATGCTCGCCCAGGCACGCGGCTTGAGTGAGCGTCGGATCATGTGGCGCCACGTGCTGCGGCCGTCGTCGCTCAACTTCACGACCGCCGTCGGGCTCAACATCGCAGGCCTCATCGGTGGCGCGTTCATCATCGAGGTGCTGTTCGCGATTAACGGAATGGGCCGACTCGTCATCCAGTCGGTGATACTCGAAGATTTCAACGTCGTGGCCGCCGTGGTCGCCATTCTGACCGTCGCCTACGTGATGATGAACTTCCTCGTCGACGTGTTGTATTCGATTCTCGATCCGCGGATTCGCCATGCCGCTCGTTGAACCGGGGCCCACCGGGCTGAAGACCGAAGCCGAGGCAGTTGCCGCAATCGAAGGCGGCAACCCGGGCCAAAAACGTCGGCTCGGCCTCACCTTCTGGCTGTCGGCAGGCTGGATCTTCACGCTCGTATTCCTCGCCCTATTCCGCGACATCCTGCCGATCCGCGACCCAGACGAACTCGGTATTCGGACACGTGAAGTCGCCAAGTTCGAAAGCCCCGGGTGGAACGCTTTCTTCGGCGGCGACGGCCAAGGCCGCGACATGTTTGCCCGGGTCGTCCAGGGTGCACGTCCTGCGCTGATCCTCGGCCTCACCGTCACCATCATCGGCGGAATCCTCGGGAGCGCGGTCGGCGTCACGTCGGGGTACCTGCGTGGCAAGGTCGACACGGTCACCACGGTGTTCATCGACATCGCGTTGGCATTCCCCGGCTTGGTGCTCCTCATCGCTGTCCGAGCAACGTTTGGCAACTCGATGTTCGTGTTCATCGTCCTGTTCTCGCTCACGAGCATTCCCGGCTACGCACGCATCGTGCGCGGTGCAGCGTTCGCCCTGTCGGAACGAGACTTCGTTGACGCGGCGGCTGCGATGGGGGCAACCAAACGACGGGTTATTCTGCGTGAGCTCGCCCCCAACATCGCACTCCCCGTGCTGTCGTTTGCGTTCATCGGCTTCGCGTTGGTCATCGTCGCCGAGGGCGGGCTCGCGTTCATCGGCTTGTCGCTCGACGAGACCACCTGGGGCAAGTTGATCGCCGACGGCGCCGGTGACATCAACAAGCACGCCCACGTTGCTCTCTTCCCCGCAACGGTCATGTTCCTCACGATTCTGGCGTTCAACCTCGTCGGCGACTCGATGCGAGCGCTCTACTCGCCACGCGAAGTCGCGACGCAGCGTCGCCTACGCGTTGGTCCCATAGCCGACACCGGGAGCGGCGACGAGGTGCTCTACATCGACGACCTGTTCACCGCCCTCCACACACCGAACGGTGACGTGCACGCTGTCGACGGCGTGTCGCTCTCACTCAAGGCGGGTGAAGCACTCGGCGTGGTGGGCGAGTCTGGGTCGGGCAAAACAATGATCCTCCGGTCGATCGTCGGTGCGTTTGCGCTGGCCGACGTCACCCGGACCGGCACCGTCGAAGTCGCCGGCGTCGACATGTTGCGAGCAGAACCAGCCGACATCAAGCGGACCCTCGGGACGCAAATCGGCATGGTGTCGCAAAATCCGCTCACTGCGCTGAACCCGGTCCGGCTGATCGAACACCAAATCACCGAGCCGATGCTTGTGCACACCAGCATGTCCAAGTCGGAGGCGCGCGCTCGGGCTCTCGAACTGATGCAGCAGGTCGGAATCCCGGCGCCTGAACGGCGCCTTCGCGAGTACCCGCACCAACTGTCTGGCGGCATGCGCCAACGCGTGACCATCGCGATTGCGTTGGCAAACGAGCCGGCACTACTGCTTGCCGATGAGCCGACCACTGCACTCGATGTCACCGTGCAAGACCAGATTCTGCGCTTGCTCTCTGACCTTCAGCGCGATCGGAAAATGGCCATGGTGCTCGTCACCCACGACTTGGCGGTCGTCAAGGGCTTCACCGATCGTGTAGCGATTGTGTACGGCGGCGAGGTCATCGAGTCAGGGCCGACAGAGCAGATCTTTAGCAACCCTCGACACCGTTACACCGTTGCGCTGATTCAGTCGATGCCCAACCTCGACCTGCCAAGCCACTCCGAGCTCACCACGATCGAGGGCACTCCTCCTTCACTGATCTCGCCGCCACGTGGTTGCCGGTTCGCAGCGCGCTGCCCGGCCGCTCAAGACATCTGCAACACCACACCCCCGTCGGCCAATGAACGCAGCGAGCACTGGTTCCGCTGCCACTTCCCTGCAGGCAACGATGCAGAAGGGGACACCTGATGGCCGGCACCGGCACAGCACATCTCCGCAACGACGTCGTGCTCAGCGTGACCGAGCTCGTCGTCGAGTTCCCAGCCCGCAAGAAGCAGGTCGTGCATGCCGTTTCTGGCGTGAGCTTCGATCTCGACAAGGGCGAAACCCTGGGCATCGTCGGCGAGTCGGGCTGCGGCAAGACCACGACCGGTCGGGCCATCATGCAGCTCGAATCGGTGACCAGCGGAAGTATTCGATTGAACGGTGTCGACCTTGCAGCAGAGCAAGGTGAGCAGCTGCGACAGGCACGCAAGGCGATGCAGATGATTTTCCAAGATCCTGTTTCGTCACTCAATCCGAGCCGGCGTGTCCGCGACATCGTTCGGGAGGGCATCGACATCTGGGGTCAGACCCGCGAAGGCGACGTCGACGCATGGGTCGCCGAGGTCATGGAGTCGGTCGGGTTGGGCGACGAAGGTGTTGCCGATCGCAGGCCGCATGAGTTCTCCGGTGGCCAGTGCCAGCGGATCAACATCGCACGCGCGCTGGTGATGGAGCCTGACGTGTTGATTCTCGACGAGCCGGTGTCGGCACTCGATGTGTCGGTGCAGGCCCAGATCCTCAATCTGCTCGAAGGGCTGAAGCGGCAGTTCGGGCTGACCATGCTGTTCATCAGCCACGACCTCGCTGTCGTGAAGAATATCTCTGACCGGGTGATGGTGATGTATCTCGGCAAAGTGTGCGAGATCGCAGGAACCGCCGACCTGTTCAGCCGTCCGACGCACCCATATAGCCGGGCGCTGCTTGCATCGATCCCCGGCAACAATCTCGGCCTGCCGCCGGCGAATGAGCTGATCAGCGGCGAGTTGCCCTCGCCACTCGACCCACCGTCAGGTTGCCGTTTCCGGACCCGCTGCCCGAACGCGACTGATGTCTGTGCCAGCACCGAACCTGAACTGGTCGAACATGAACCCGGCCACTGGGTTGCCTGCCACCATCCTGCGGTGAATGCGTGAATGAACGGTTTGCCTCAGTGATAGATCGCCGAGAGAAATGGAGACTGCAGGGTGACACCAGAGGAACTGCGCAAGGCCGTTGACGACGGGACGATCGACACCGTGGTCGTGGGATTCACCGATCACTACGGACGAACCCTGGGGAAGCGATTCGACGCCTCGTTTTTCCTCGAATCCATCGACGACGGGACTCATGCCTGCGACTACCTGATGACGGTCGACATGGAAATGGAGCCGGTAGCTGGATACGCATTCTCGAACTGGTCTTCAGGCTTCGGCGACTTTCACCTCGTCGCCGACCTCAACACGTTGCGGCTTGCTGCATGGGCCCCACAGACGGCATTCGTGCTCTGCGATGTCGAACGCAATGTCGATCACCATCCGGTAGCCGTGGCACCTCGCTCGATCCTGCGCAGCCAGCTCGAGCTCGCACACAACGCCGGCTATACGGCCATGGCGGCAAGCGAGCTGGAGTTCTTTCTCTATCGCGACACATATCGCGACGCACACGACAAGGGCTATACCGGCCTCATGGCAGCAGGCTGGTACGTCGAGGACTACCACCTGCTGCAAGGGGCGCGGGTCGAGGACTACGTCGGCGCAGCGCGGCGGGTGCTTCGAGACTCAGAGGTACCCGTCGAAAATTCGAAGGGCGAGGCAGCGATCGGACAACACGAATTGAACATCCGCTACGCACCGATTATCACGATGGCCGATCGGCACGTCGTAATGAAACAAGCAATGAAGGAACTCGCCGACCAACAGGGTGTGTCGGTGACCTTTATGGCAAAGCCGCATCATGACCAGTCCGGGAGTAGCTGCCACATCCATCTGAGTCTCTGGTCCAGTGAGGGTGAGGGGGCGACGAACCTTTTCTCCGACGGGACCGCCCGCACCGATGCGTTCCGCTGGTTTCTCGGCGGATGGATGCAGCACCTCCGTGACTTCATGGTGTTCTACGCGCCGACGATCAACAGTTACAAGCGCTATCAGGATCAGTCGTGGGCACCGACCGGGTTGGCATGGTCGGATGACAATCGCACGACCGGGTTCCGCATCGTCGGATCCGGCCCGAGCCTGCGGATCGAATGTCGCATCCCTGGTGCCGACGTCAACCCGTATCTCGCCTTCGCTGCGGCCCTGGCGAGCGGCCTGGATGGGATCGCGAACCAGATCGAACCCCCGCCAGAGTTCAACGGTGACGCCTACACGTCAGCCGACGTGCAGCGAGTTCCAACATCGCTGCGCGAGGCAGTGACCGTATTCGCTGCGAGCGAGGCAGCGCGCCGCTTGCTTGGTGACGAAGTGGTCGATCACTACAGCCACTTCTACCGGTCCGAATGCGATGCCTACGACAGCGCAGTGACCGATTGGGAACGCCACCGCTACTTCGAACGGATCTGAAGCTGTGAGCGGCGGCAGCAGCAGACATCTCTCGAGCTCGACGAGTCTGATGTGCCCGGCATCGGACCCCGGAACCAAAAAGCCCCTGGCAGCAAGCGCTACCAGGGGCTTCTAATGTGGAGACGATGGGAATCGAACCCACGACCCCCTGCTTGCAAAGCAG
>JBLIMF010000109.1:0-8803 GCA_047638615.1 Gammaproteobacteria bacterium | reverse complement strand
TCAGTCTGACGCGCCAACTGGGCCGCCGCCAAGCACCCCACCGTCACACTTTGGTCTGACCTCGGTGTGACATCGCTGTCACACTTTGGTCTGACCAAAGTGTGACGCAAAGTGTGACGATGGGGTGACATCGGGGTGACAGCGGATGGAGGGTGACCCGTTCGGATGAGGGCGCGCCGGTAGCGTGCGGACCATGCGTCGGACGGTTCCCCTCATTGTCATTGCCTCACTCGCCATTGCTGCGTGTAGCGGGTCCGATTCGGCTGCCCCTACAGAGGATTCGGTGGCGAGCGAACAGACAGTCGCTGACGAGGGCGATACACCTGCCGACACGAGCGAAGCAGCGTCGGATCCCGATGCCACTCCAGCTTCTGACGTCGACGTCCCGCCGCTGAGCGAAGCGAGCGCCGACAAGCCGACCGACATCGATGTCCCCGGCGTCGACGTTGAAGTACTTGACGTGACCGTGCTGACCGACGGCGACGGCCCGATTGCCGAGGCCGGCGACACCGTGATCGTCGACTACATCGGAGTGCGTGCGCTTGATGGTGTCGAGTTCGACAACAGCTACGACCGCGGCACGCCATTCGCGGTTGGTCCGCTCGGGCAGGCCCAGGTCATCCAGGGCTGGAACGACGGACTCCTCGGTGCGCAAACCGGCGCACGCCTGCAGCTCGACATCCCCAGTGATCAGGCCTACGGCGAAGCGGCACGCAGCGAAGTGATCCGCGAGAACGAGCCGCTCACCTTCGTGATCGACGTGCGCTCGGTCATCAAGGCGCCGGATGCGTCCGAGGCTCCGACGGAGATGGGTGTCGAAACGTCCGAGGGAGCCACCGCCCTGTCGTTTGAAGATCTGATCGATGGTGACGGAGCAGTCCTCGAAGAAGGCCAGACTGCGGTGTTTAACCTCGTGCTGTTCCGCGCCGACAGCGGCGTGGAGCTCGACAGCACCTGGACCAGTGAACCGATTCAAATAACGATGGCCGAAGATCAATTCCCAGCCATCGTGCAAGGCATGCCCGGCATGAAGGTCGGCGGTCGACGAGCAATCACTTTCCCGCCAGCACTTGGTTTTGGTGAAAGCGGCAACCCGCAGATCGGTCTGCCCGTCGGTGTCGACGCAGTGCTCATCGTCGACCTGTTCGGCGTCTACTGAGCGAAGCGGCGGGTCAAGCGACGCGGTTACCCCCCTGGAACACATGCTCCAAGCGCGGGCGCATGTCGCTCACGTCGAGGTCGGTGCCTGAAAAGACGACGGCGTCGGCGATCTTGCCGACTTCGAGCGTGCCGAGGTCGGCGTCGACACCCATGAGTTCCGCAGCGATCCGGGTCGTTGATTCGAGTACGGCAGTCGGGGACATGCCGAGGTCGGCCATCAGTGCCAACTCGCGGAGGTTCTGGCCGTGTGGGGACACGCCGGAGTCAGTCCCCATCGCGATCTTGACGCCGGCGTCGATTGCCTGTCGGATCGAATCGCGGTGCACGTCAACCACGGCTCGGGCCTTGTCGAGGATCACTTCCGGGATGTCGACCCCACGATCTCCGGCTTCAAGGAGGCCGAGCGGTGCCGAAAGGGTTGGCACGAGGTAGGTCCCGGCATCGAGCATCATCTGAATCGCTTCGTCGTCGAGGTAGATGCCGTGCTCGATGGAGCGGATGCCTGCTCGTACAGCGTTCTTGATCCCCACGGTTGCTTGCGCGTGCGCCATCACGAACCGGTGCGCTGCGGTTGCCTCGGCGACGAGCACGTCGAGTTCGTCGGGCATGAAGTGCGGGTGCTGCGGATTGTCTCGAGGTGAGATCACACCACCCGACGTGCAGACCTTGATCACGTCGGCGCCCGCCCTGATCAGCTCGCGGACTTTCTTGCGCATCTCGTCAGGACCATCGACGATGTTGTGGGGACGGCCAGGGTGCTCGTCCATCATTCCTGGCATGTGTGCGCCGCACACTTCCCAGCTATCGCCGTGGCCGCCGGTCTGGGAGAGGATCGTGATGGAAAGCTGCATGCGCGGTCCGGGGATGAGGCCATGCTCCTGAGCTTCCTTGACGCCGAGGTCGGTACCTCCGGCCTCGCGCACGCTCGTGATGCCGCATGCCAGCGTGCGCTGCATGCGCTCGGCCGCTTGGAAGTAGTTCATCGAGAACGGCGTCCCAAGGTGTGTGTTTGGACTGAAATCGCCGTCGGCCATGAAGTGCACGTGACAGTCGAACAGGCCAGGAGTGACGAGCTGACCGGTGCAGTCGACCGACTCGTCGCCGTCGAGGCCGGTTCCGATGTCGACGATGCGTCCGCCTTCAAACGCAACGTCGCCGACCGTCGGTGCGGCGCCTGTGCCGTCGAAGATTGTGCCGTTGGTCAAGATGGTTCGTGTCATTCCCGCATCATCGCGCAGCCCAGGAGGCAGAGGGTCAGCGGTGAGTTAGCGGGTGGCCAGCCAGGCCGTTTCTGCTTCGCCGATCGGCGAGTCGGGACCGGCGTCAACGAACGGCCACAGCTCCGACGCGATGCGCCGATAGTTGCCCGTTGCGTTCAACTCGCCCAGGAGTGCATAGAGGCCCAGGTTGATGCGCTGAATGAAGACGAATGCCCTTGGCACGGTGGCGTACTGGCTGATCGGGCTCTCGCGGTCGAACGTGTGACGCACGATCTTGTTCGCGTATTCGCGCGTCCAGGTCATCGTGGCGTCGTTGGCGACCGTGTCGTAAAAGAGCGAGAAGTACTCACCAACCTCGTCGGTGTCGACCGGCGCTCCGGGCTGCAACATGCCGGCCTCTTCAACGATGCGTCGAAACTCTGCAGCGTCATGTTTGACCGCTGCAGCCTCAACCATGGACGCGAAGGTGTCCAACTCGTCGTGGGTGAAATGCTTGACGAGCCCAAAGTCGAGGAACGTCACTGTGCCGTCGTCGTGGAACAGGTAGTTGCCCGGATGCGGATCGCCGTTGAAGGCACCCATTCGGTAGAGACTGCGGAAGACGAAGCGAAAGATCACTTCGCCGGCATGGTCGCGCTCGGCCTGGGGGCGCTGGAGTAGCTCGGCCCAGCTGAACCCGTCGACGAGCTCGGAAGTGAGCACGCGCTTGGTGCTGAACTCGGGAACGACTGCCGGAATCCGAAAGAACGGGTGGCCCTTGTAATACTCAGCAAACTTCTGCTGGTTGCGTGCTTCGAGCTCGTAGTCGACCTCTTCGGCGAGGCGGATCTTGATCTCGTCGACCATCTCAGTCGGGTCGAGGCCGCCGAAGCCCTGCTTGAGAATCACGCCGAGCATGTCTGCGTTTTTCAGGTCAGAAACGATTGCCTGGTCGACGCCCGGGTACTGCACCTTGACGGCAACAGCGCGGTCGAGGCCTGACTTTGGGTCTTTGATGATCGCTCGATGGACCTGTCCAATCGATGCAGCGGCGATGGGTTCAGGGTCGAACTCCAGGAACAGTTCGGCGATGGGTTTGCCCAGCTCGGCCTCGACCGTCGCAATCGCGAGATCGGTCGACATTGGCGGAGCGTTCGACTGGAGCTGGGCGAGAGCTATCCGCAGTGGTTCGGGAAGCCCGTCGTCGAGATAGCTGGCCATTTGGCCGAGCTTCATCAGTGCGCCCTTCATCTGGCCCAACTCATCGGCGACCTGTTTTGCTGTTTTGAACTCGCGTTTGCGGTCGAGTTCTTCACGGCGTTCGGTCGAGGCAAAAGTCTTGCGAGCCGCCGTCGAGGCATACGTACCGCCGACCTTGGCGCCCATGCGAACGAGTCGAGCATTTCGGCCGGTCCACGATCGACCCAACTCGGAGGCATCGAGCCGACGTGACATGACGACTGTCGCAGTGCCGAGTGCGCCGACAGCGAGCGGGATATGCCATTTCATGATGTGCTGCCAGTTCATGATGTGCTGCCAGCGGCAATCGCCCGGCGATTGACCGAATCGAGTGCACGTAACAACGTCGGAACGAACTGGTCGGCTTGTGCCACGACGGCATCATGGCCGCCATCGACGCGGAATGCCTCAGCCTGCCCGATCAATTCGAACAGTTTGACCTGCCGGGCCAACGGGATCACCGAGTCGTTCATCGTGATGAGGACGGCAGTCGGGACGTCGACCTCGCTGATCCAGTCAGCCGATGAGAACCGGCCAATCGCCTTGCCCGCTTCGAGCAACATCCGCCAGTCGTGACTCGACGCTTCTTCAATAGCCCAGGGCTCCCAGGTTTCGGCGCGGCGCTGCAGGTACAACTGCTCGGTCAGCCACTCCCGTGCCTGGTCAGGCGTGTACTTGGCCAGGGTGGCGAGGCCAGCCAGGCCGAGAAACGAGAGCCGCTCAGGCCGTCGGTTCGAGAAGAAGGGTGCGGTGGCGCACAGGACGAGCCCGGCCGTTCGGTCGCGGTGGCGCCTCCAAATCAGCTGAGCAATCGGGCCGCCCATCGAATACCCGACGGGGATGAACGTGTCGATGCCGAGGGCGGTTGCGACATCGACGGCATCGTCGGCACAGTCTTCGAGCCGGAACGCCTTCTTGGAACGAATACCGGCACTGTGGCCTCGATGGTCGAACGCCACCACGCGATAGTGCTGGCCGAGGCCTTCGTAGCAGCGGAACCAGTTCAGGTCAGCCGACGCAGTCCACCCGTGGAGCAGCATGATCGTCGGTGCCCCAGGCGACTCACCGAAATCGCGAACAAGCAGATCACCACGATCTTGAAGGTGGACGAACTTCCCGGGAGGAAAGTCAGGCTTGGGGACGTCGATGACGGGAGCGACCTCGGGACCGCCGAGTGGACTGTCAACTTCGCCCGCTGAGCCCGTGATGCGGTGGTCGTCCGCTTCGGCGTTCATCTTTTCGTCTGTCGTGCGGTGTGTTTTTCGTCTGTCTTGAGCGGTCGGCTCAAACAGAAACGACGTTCAGCACCTTGACGGTCAGCGAACCGTTCGGAGCGTCGTAGGTGACCGAATCGCCGGCAGCAGAGCCGTCGAGTGCGGCACCGAGAGGCGATGTTGCGCTGATGACATCGGCATCCTCGATCTTTTCTTCCATGTTGCCGATCATGTAGCGCTCGGCCATGTCGTCTGAGTCACCGTCGTACACGATCGTGTAGACCTGATTTTCAACGATCTCGGGCTCGTCGATGAGATACTCAAGCTGACGAATGCGGCCTTCCATGTGACCCTGCTCATCCTTGGCAGCGTGGTAACCGGCGTTCTCCTTGAGGTCACCTTCTTCTCGCGCCCGCTCGATCTTGTCAGCAACTTCGATCCGCCCGCGCGTGGTGAGGTCGTGAAACTCCGCCTGCAAACGCTCGAGGGCGGACTTGGACAACTTCGTTCCAGCCATCTCAGAGACGATAGCGACCTCGACCCAATTGCGAGAGAGTTGCTGAACTCGTCAGATCATTCAACCCCTACCAGATCGTTCACAACTCGCTCCCTATCGGAACCGATGGTAGGGCGCGGGTAGCCTCGCCGCCGTATGACGCACAACATTGCCGTGATCGGTGGCGACGGGATCGGACCCGATGTCACCGCCGAAGCCCTCAAGGTCATCCGCGCCGCAGGCGTGGACATCGCCACGACCGAGTTCGATCTTGGCGGCGATCGCTACCTGCGTGATGGCGAGATCCTGAGCGACGAGACGCTCGACATGCTTCGGCCGTTCGACAGCATTCTGCTTGGTGCCGTCGGCCACCCCGACGTGAAGCCCGGTGTGATCGAGCGCGGCCTGCTGCTCAAGATGCGCTTCGACCTTGATCTCTACATCAACCAGCGCCCGTTCCTCGGCACGGCGCCCGGTGGATCCGTTGAGCACAACTTCGTTGTGATCCGCGAGAACACCGAGGGCCCATACGTCGGCGAAGGTGGCGCGCTGCGCGTCGGCACGCCTAACGAAGTGGCGACACAGGGCTCGGTAAATACCCGCTTCGGTGTCGAGCGGTGCATCCGGTACGCCTTCGAGCTTGCTGCCAGCCGTGAGCGCAAGCACATCACGTTGGTCCACAAGACCAACGTGCTGTCGTTCGCCGGCGATCTCTGGCAGCGGACCTTCGATGAGGTCGCTGCCGAGTATCCGCAGATCGACACCGCCTACAACCATGTTGATGCGGCCTGCATCTACTTCGTCCAGGACCCGCACCGCTACGACGTGATTGTTACCGACAACCTCTTCGGCGACATCCTCACTGATCTTGGTGGCGCAGTGTCCGGTGGCATCGGCCTCGCATCGTCGGCCAATCTCAACCCGGCTCGCAGCGGACCGTCGATGTTCGAGCCCGTGCACGGGTCGGCTCCAGATATCGCCGGCCAGAATAAGGCGAACCCGACCGCCGCGATCCTGTCCGCTGCGCTCATGCTCGACTTCCTCGACGAGGGCGCCGCCGCTAACCGGATCCGTGCGGCCTGCGTCGAACCGGTTACCGGCAGCACCACAGACATTGGCAACGCAATCGCCACTCGCGTGGGAAACTAATCCAATGCCAATTACACCCACACCGAAGATTTGGATGAACGGCGAGCTCGTCGACTGGGACAAGGCCCAGGTCCACGTGCTCACCCACACCCTCCACTACGGCACCGGCGTGTTCGAAGGCATCCGGGCCTACGCAACCGCAGACGGCCCATCGATTTTCCGACTCACCGAGCACATCAAGCGCCTGTTCGATTCGGCAAAGATTCTCGGCTTCACAATTCCGTACACAGTTGATGAACTTGTCCAAGCCACTAAGGACACCGTTGCCTCGACCGGGCTTGACTCCTGCTACGTGCGCCCGCTGGCGTATCTCGGATACGGCGAAATGGGCTTGAACACACTGCCCTGCTCGACCGACGTCGCCATTGCCTGCTGGCCGTGGGGCGCGCTCCTCGGTGACGAAGCGGTGACCAAGGGCGTCCGGATGAAGATCTCTTCGTGGACGCGCCACGACCACAACACGATGCCGCCCGCTGCAAAGACCGTTGGCAACTATGTCAACTCGTCGCTCGCGAAGGTCGAGGCGCTCAAGGCCGGGTACGACGAAGCAATCATGCTTGCACCCAACGGCCTCGTTGCCGAATGCACCGGTGAGAACATCTTCGTTGCCCGGCACGGCAAACTGCTCACCCCGCCGCTGTCGGCTGGTGCGCTTGAAGGAATCACCCAGAGCACGGTGGGCGCCCTCTCCAAGGACCTTGGGTTCGAAGTCCAAGTCGACAACATCGCCCGCAGCGACCTCTACATCGCCGACGAAGCGTTTGTCTGCGGCACAGCGGCCGAAGTGAGCTCGATCAACTCGATCGACGACCGTGAGATCCCGTGCCCCGGCCCGATGACTCTGGCGATGTCAGAGGCCTATCTCGCCACGGTGCGGCGCGAGAACCCGAAATACCTCGATTGGTGCGAGCTCACCGTCTGACGACGGTGTGGCGGCTCCGCCGCCGGCGACTACGTCGCCTTGAGCTCTTTTCTCGGGCCTGACGGCCCGACTCGCTCTCGCTCGACCCAGCGCACATCTCGCTCGCGCTGACCGGCGCGCCCATACCTCTACTTGCTGCCTTGGCCTGCCCTGGCCTGCCTCTGGCCCTGCCTCGCCTCAGCCCCTTGCCCTGGCTTGCCTCTGGCCCTGCCTCATTTCGGTAGTGCGGTGCTGATCTCTTGCACTGTCACAAGATCCTCGCGGGCCAACTCGAGGGTTGGGCCGGGGAACAACCCGACGTCGGTGACGCCTGCTTCGCCCAATGCCTCGATATGGCCGAGCACGGCGTCGCGATCGCCGATCGCCCCCATCTCGGTCCACCAGTCGGCAGGGAAGCCGACAATGGCAGCATCGCCCTTGGTTGTGAACCGCTCGACCATCTCGTCGAAATAGGGGTGGGCCCGAATGGACGGGTGCTGAGCGGTGAGCTGGAACGATATGTACGGCGTCATCAGCTCGTAGGCCTCGCGGGGCGTCGGCGTGAGGCACAGGGCGCTGAACACTGAGACCCGGAAGTCGTCGGGGGAGGCAGCATTTCGAATCGTTTCGCGGACGTATGTCGGGCCCACGCCGTCGGCGAGCACGACGCCGTCGCACACGCGGCCGGCCATCGCGAGCGACTTCGGTCCGCGGACCCCGGCGATGACTGGCGGCACGATGGCTGGCGGCTGGTCGAGGGTGACGTCACGCATCGTCACGTGCTGGCCTTCGAAGTTCACCGTTTCGCCCCGGAGGAGTTGCTGCACAGTCGTCAGCACCTCTTCGAGGGTGGTGAGCGGGGAGATGGGCCGGGCGCCCATCTGCTCCATCCACTCCTGCACGCCGTGACCGATCCCGGCGATCAATCGTCCCGGCGCGAGCTCAGCCAACGTGGCGATCTCCATTGCTGTCACTGCGGCGTTGCGCGCTACTGCCGGGAGAATGCCGATGCCGACCTGCAGCCGTTTGGTCCGAGCGAGCGCGGCTGCTGCGAGCGACACGCCGGCGGTGTAGAAGCAGTCTTCGATCACCCAGAGCTGATCGACGCCACCCTCCTCGAGCGACTCGGCGAACTCAACCACAGCGCGTGCCGGGAGTGAGCGATCGAAGCACATGCCAATGTTCGGAGTCATCGCCAGAACGTAGCAATGCCAGCTCCGTCAGCTCCAGTAGCTTCGTCAGCGTGATGGTTTTGGTCAGCCTGGAGGCTCTTTCCATCATGCTCCCTTTCCATCATGCTCCCTTTCCATCATGTTCAGGAGAACGGGGCACCGGGTCGGAAAAGCAGAAGAACCCCGGTCAGTGCTGCCAGACCGAAGTCGGCGCACTTTCCGGGGCTCGTCAGTTGGACAGATCCACCACTGGTCGTTCGACGGGCGTTAAC
>JBLIMF010000108.1:0-8805 GCA_047638615.1 Gammaproteobacteria bacterium | reverse complement strand
TCCCCGTTCACACCGAGATTCTGCTGGTTCGGACCATTCTCTGTAGGTTTTTGATGTGGGATTTCACGCGCAGCTCGAACGTTCGTGGGCAGCATCGTCGTCGATGCTCTGTGTTGGCCTGGACCCTGATCCGGCCCGGATGCCGGTCCCGCTCGATGGGGCTCCCGACGCGACCGAGCGGTTTTGCCGAGCGATCGTCGACGCGACCGCTGACCTCGTCTGCGCGTTCAAACCGCAAATCGCCTACTTCGCCAGCCAACGTGAAGAGGCTGCGCTCGAACGGATCTGCACGTATATCCGGGAGACCTATCCCAACGTCACGCTGATCCTCGATGCAAAGCGCGGCGACATCGGCTCAACTGCCGAGCACTACGCCCGCGAGGTGTTCGGCCGGTACGCAGCACATGCCGTCACAGTCAACCCGTACCTCGGGACCGATTCGGTCGAACCCTTCTTCCACCACACGGGTGCCGGCGGCGGCGGCGTCATTGCGCTTTGCCGCACGAGCAACCCCGGTGGCGGCGACTTCCAGTCGCTCGTCACGGCTGATGAGCACGGTGGCAAGCCGATCTACATGCATGTGGCCGAGCGGGTGGCGAACGAGTGGTCCCAGCTTGGCGACTGCGGCCTGGTCGTCGGCGCCACCTATCCGGAAGAACTCGCCGAAGTGCGCTCGGTCGCACCAGGTATCCCGTTCCTCGTGCCCGGCGTCGGAGCACAGGGTGGCGACGCAGCGACCGTCGTCGAACACGGTTCCAATGCTGCGCGCCGCGGGCTGATGGTCAGTTCTTCGCGAGCGGTGCTCTACGCCAGCAGCGGCGATGATTTCGCACAAGCTGCCCGGGCCGAAGCGCAACGGACCGCTGCATCACTCACGATCAGTACAAACCGAACGTGATGTTCTTGTCACGCTTTGGTCTGACCTGAGTGTGACGTTCCGCCCGAAATGATCAGAGGGTCTTGACGTCGATGATGCCGGGGGCGGCGCCGAGCGCGGCGAGCGTGGCCTCGGGGATGGCCGCGGACGGAGCAATCAGCATGACCGCGGTGCCAGAACCGTCGACGCGGCTGACATCCATATCGGCAATGTTGACCCCAGCGTTACCCAACAGTGTGCCGACGGTGCCAATCACGCCTGGACGATCATCGTTGGTGATGACGACCATGTGGTCGGCGGGCGGCACGTCAAACGGAACGTTGTCGATGTTGACGATGCGCTGATCGCTCCGAGCGCCCGAGAGCGTGCCCGCGATCGAATGCTCGCCGCCGCGCAGGGTCAGGAGGTTGACGTAGTCGGCCGCCGTGGCGCAGTTGACGTCGCGCACTTCGACGCCGTGCTCTTTGGCGAGCTGCGGCGCGTTGACGTAGGTAACCGGCTCGTCAGAAATAGCGCCGAAGAAGCCCTTCAGCACAGCGAGTTCAAGAATGCGGGTGTCGTAACCGGCAATCTCGCCTTCGGTGCAGATCTCAAGCGTCTTCGGGAGCGAGCCGTTCAGGGACACGAACAATGCACCGAGACGCTCAGCAAGCGGCAGGTACGGACGGAGTGTCTCGTTCGCTTCGGCAGCGTCGACGTTGACGGCGAACGGCACGAAATCACCAGCCAGCGCAAGCTCAACCATGGTGGCAATGGTGTCACCGGCCTTGTCTTGGGCTTCGTTGGTACTCGCACCGAGGTGCGGGGTGACGACGACGCTCGGCAGCTCGAACAGCGGCGACTCCGTCATGGGCTCGGTCGAGAACACGTCGATACCTGCACCAGCAATGACACCGTCGCGGATGCAATCAGCCAGATCGCCTTCATGGACGATGCCGCCACGGGCCACGTTGATCACACGCAGCGAAGGCTTCGCCTTGAGCAGCAGATCACGGTTGATGAGGCCAAGTGTCTCCGGCGTCTTCGGAAGGTGGACCGTCAAGAAGTCCGACTCAGCAACCAATTGATCAAGGGTCATCAGCTCGACACCCATTACCTTCGCACGATCTTCTGAGACGAAAGGGTCGTAGGCGACAATCCGCATGCCGAACGCCTTCGCGCGGTCAGCGACCAGCTTGCCGATACGGCCGAGACCGACGACACCGAGCGTCTTGTCGACGAGCTCAACGCCAGTCCAGCGGCTGCGTTCCCAGCGTCCGGCGACGAGGGCGGCGTGGGCCTGCGGAACGTTGCGGGCCGAGGCAAGCAGCAGTGCCATCGTGTGTTCAGCGGCCGACACGATGTTGCTCTGCGGTGCGTTGACGACCATAACGCCCTGCTTGGTGGCAGCAGCGACGTCGACGTTGTCGAGGCCAATGCCGGCCCGGCCAACCACCATCAGATTGTCAGCGACTGCCAGCAGTTCTTCGGTGACCTGTGTTGCAGAACGAATGATCAGCGCAGCGGCGCCCGGGATGATCGTGAGGAGTTCCTCAGCGGATTTGCCGACCTGGATGTCGACGTCGTGACCAGCTTGACGAAGCCGTTCGAGTCCACCGTCAGCAATTTCTTCTGTCACCAAAATACGAGCCATAACAAATGCCTATCGGCACCCCGGTCCCCCTTCCAAGGGATTTGACGAACCGTTTGCATCTCGACTCACCGCGTCCATTGATGGCCCAGGAAGTACCGTGCGACACGTGTCCAATGACCACTCCGAGCAACCCGGTCTGCAGGCGATCGAGTTCTGGTTCGTCGAACGTGGTGTTCCTCACTTCGTCGAGCGGAAAACGGACGGATCGGTGCTCGATGCCTGGACCCGAGCGCTCCCGCTACTCGTCGTGGTTTATCTGCTGCAGGGGCTCAATGCGTTGAACCTGGCGGAGTGGTCACTCCGACGAAACCTCTTCGTCGCCGTGGTCGTCATCACGATGCTGTTGGCCGCTTGGGTCCTATCCAACCGGTTACGCGGCGTCCCGGCATTCGCTCGGCCGACCGATATCGATGCGCCGGAACTGGCGCTCTTCCTTTTTGGCCCGGCCGTCCCAGCCCTGCTGTTCGAGCAGGCTGGCGATGCCATCGAAAGTGTCCTTTCCGCAACCGTTCTGCTCGCAGCGATCTACATCTGGTCTTCATACGGCCTTGGCCCACTGACGCGATGGGGAATCCGTCGTGGCCGGAGTCAGTTGACCGGGCTTGGTTCGCTCGTCGCCCGGGCACTCCCCCTGCTCCTGCTGTTCAATACCTTTTTGTTCATCAACGCCGAGGTCTGGGAAATGGCAGGCACGTTGAACGGGATGGCCTACGTCGTGGTGATCCTCACGTTCGCCTCGCTCGGTGTGACCTTCGCGCTGAGCCGCGTGCCGGGGGTGATCCGCTCGATGCGATCATTCGAATCGTGGAGCGACATTCATGAGCACCTGCAAGGAACCCCGGCGGTCGCGCTGCAGACCCCAACGGGCGAACTTGTCGAGGACCAGCTTCGTTTGCGCCAGCAGCTCAACATCGGTTTGATCGTCTTGTTCGGACAAGCCCTGCAGATCACCCTCGTCACAGTGGCGCTCACTGGTTTCTTCATCGGATTTGGCTTCTTCGCTATCACCGAGACCACCGCCCTCGGCTGGATCCGTCTGGACGAAATGCACATCTTCGCTGAGTGGTCGTTCGGCGGCCGCCCGCTGATCTTGTCCGAGCCGTTGCTCCGGGTGTCGGTATTCCTCGGATCGTTCTCGGGCATGTACTTCACTGTCGTCCTGACCACCGACGACACTTACCGCACCGAGTTCGCTGACGACGTCGGCCCGGAAGTGCGCAAGGCGCTCGCAGTGCGCAGCGCATACCGTGTTGCTCGGGGAACCCATCCACAGTCGGCGCTCGCCACAGCGACGCCAGCACCAGTTCCGCCTGCGTCATGCGACGCTGCGGAGGAAGCCCAGGCATGAGCATTATCGACACTCCGAACGGCGAAACTCCGGTTCCCGGCTCGGAACAGCCAACGCCCCAATCCACCATCGAGATCCGGGAGCTGACGATCGCCGACCACATGGTCGTTCTGGGCGACGTATTCCAGCAGGTGTGGGGTTCGGCAACCGAGATCATTCGACTTGAGATGCTCATGGCAATCTCACACGCCGGCGGCTACGTCGTCGGAGCGTTCGACATGAGCCGCGGCGACGACGCCCGCGGCGAAATAGTCGGTGCCTCCGTCGGCGTGCTGGCCGTCCACCATGGTCAGCCGGCATTACACAGCCATGTGACAGGGATTTTGCCCGGGTCGCGCAGCACGGGCCTGGGTCGGGCAATGAAGCTGCACCAACAGCAATGGGCGCTCGACCGCAGCATCGAATGGATCGTCTGGACCTTTGATCCTCTCGTCCGGCGCAACGCCTGGTTCAACATCGCGATCCTCGGAGCGGAGGTCCACGAGTACCTGCCGCACTTCTACGGGACGATGACCGATGCGATCAACGCAGGCGACGACTCCGACCGTTTGCTGATGGCGTGGTCGACTGCGACCAATCCCCACACTGCGCCCCGTGACGGCGCTGCATACCTTGACCAGCCTGGCGTCACCTTGATCCCAACGCCAGACGACATCGTTGCACTGCGCCGAACCGATCCAAACGAAGTCACCCGATGGCGCGGATCCACACGATCCGCTTTGACCGAGGCGCTCACGTCTGGTTCGCAGATCGTCGGTTTCACTCGTGACGGCGATTACGTGGTGACATCATGAGTAGCGCACCGACATTCACACTCGGAGCCATCGAGCTCCGCCGCATCGCCCTCCCCCTCGTTTCACCGTTCCGCACCAGCTTTGGCGTCGAAACTGATCGCGACATCCTCCTCGTGCGTGTCGAACTAATCGACAGCAACGGCACCATCACTGAGGGCTGGGGCGAGTGTGTTGCTCTCGCCGAGCCGACCTACTCACCCGAGTACGTCGACGGAGCGCAGCACGTGATGCTGTCGCATCTCATTCCGGCGGTGCGTCAGGCCGGTCCAGTCGATGCTGCCGGCGCAACTCGAGCAATGGCGCACTTCCATGGCCATCCAATGGCGAAGGGCGCGATCGAAATGGCGATCCTCGATGCCCAACTGCGCTCAACCGGTACCTCTTTTGCCGACTTCCTGGGTGCCACCGCGCTGACAATCCCGAGTGGCGTCAGCGTTGGCATTCACGACACGGTCGACTCGCTGCTGACAACAGTCCAGGGCTACATGGATGACGGCTACGTACGGATCAAGCTGAAGATCGAGCCTGGCTCCGACATCGAACACGTTGCCGCGGTCCGCGACCTCATTGGCCCCGACACGCCCCTGCAAGTCGACGCCAACACGGCCTATCGACGAACCGATGGTGCGCATCTCGCGCGCCTCGACGCCTACAACATGCTGCTCATCGAGCAGCCCCTCCCCGAGGCCGACATCATCGGCCACGCCCAGTTGGCCGCCGAAGTTGAAACACCGATCTGCCTGGATGAGTCCCTCGTTTCTGCTGCAGGCACCGCCGACGCCATTGCCTTGGGCGCCTGTGAGATTGCAAACATCAAGCCCGGCCGAGTCGGGGGCTATCTCGAAGCGGTCCGGATTCACGACCTGTGCGTGAACGCCGGCATTCCGGTGTGGTGCGGGGGCATGCTCGAAACAGGAATCGGACGAGCTGCCAACGCTGTCCTTGCATCACTCCCCGGTTTCACACTTCCGGGTGACATCAGTGCCTCGACCCGCTTCTACGCACAAGACATCGTGACAAACCCAATCACGATCCACGACGGCCAGGTCACGGTCCCTCGATCACCCGGCCTCGGATTCGACATCGACCAGTCGTTCCTGGACCAGATCACCACGGTCAGTACCCCCGCCTAACTTGGGCACATCCCGAGTCACCTCCTCGCTGTTCGCACGCTGACGTCAATCAGCAGTTTTCCGTGGATCAGCAGTTCTCGGTCGATCAGCAGTTCTCAAAGGAGTACTCGGCTTCGTGGCGTCCAAGCGCCTCAGCACGTTCACGCACTTCGCGGAACTCCGGGTACTGGTCGAAGAAGGCGAGCTTGTCGTCGAGCGCTGAGCTGACATCGACGTCGAACACGTAGGCGGAGAACACCTCGGCAATGTCTTCTTCAGGGTTACTGGCACCATACGACCCCGTGTACGGAGCGTCGACAACGCAGCGCGCTTCGCCAGCCTCTTCGTTCACTCCGCCGTCCTCGGGGATGGTGGCCAGCGCCTCTGCGTCCCAGAACTGCTGGATCCATTCCCAGGTGTAGGAGCCTTCACGCAAGCAACCAGTTCCGTTGTGGTACGTGGTGCATTCTTCAGCGATGATCGAAATGTCGAGCTGCGTCTCCGGAACTTGGGTGAACACGTGCGTCAACTCATGCTGCATGGTCAGGGCGAGTTCGTTGGGGTCGTCATCGCCGGCTTGGACGTCAACGGCCATCAGGAAAAACTCGGCGGCTTCGTCGAGGGTGGTGACGAACGCGAGCGTGTCGCACGTGTCGCACCCTTCGAATCCTGCCAAAAGCGAAATGTCAGAAAGGAGTGCAACCGGCGTCACATCGGCCATTGCAGTCCAGGCTGCATCGAGGCGAGGGTCCACCTCGCCTGAGCAGGGTGGCTGCACCTGACCCTTGACGACGAAATGCATGGCGGTAACGACGCCATCGTCTTCGACGTCGGCCGGGTCGCAGAAGCCATTCGCCTGGAGCTCATCGAGGATGGCCTGCGCGTCTTCATCGAGTTCGGCCGGGTCAGCTGCGGCAAGGTCAACGACCGTCACCGGCGCTGCATCGATCTGGTCCTCGCCGGATTCTCCACCGGTTGTCTCCGTCGCATCGAGCAGGGACAAGACCCGATCAAAATCGTTGTCATCGAGCTCGAGGAGCAGTCCATCGAGCTCATCGTCGCTCAATTCGGCAAGAAACAACAGCAGTTCGGCATCGTTCAACTCGGTGACCTGCCGATTGGGTTCCTCGCCAACTGATTCCTGATCGACTGATTCCTGATCGACTGCGGTGTCATCGAGCGCCTCGTCTCGTGCAGCATCGTCGCTGCCAGCCGAACAGCTCGAGGCAACCAGCGTCACTGCAATCATTACCTGTATGGCCCGTCGAATCATGAGAGCATTCTGGCGTACTTGGACCATCTGCTCACATTTCTCCCTGCGGCGCAGGTCACAGGTATCGTGTGGCGTATGACCCATGCGTTCTTGAGCGAAGACTGGATGACCGCGGCGCGATCGATTCGTGAGAAGTACGCCGACCAGGTGCCCGAGGTGATCGCCAGCATTAAGATCAACCTGTCGATCATCGAGGTGCCCTTCGGCGACGGCCAGGTCGATGCGTACTTCGATACCTCGACCGGCGCGCTGCAGCTCGAGCTCGGCGCCCTCGACGAGCCCGACGCCACCGTCAGTACCGACTACGCAACCGCCCAGGCGTTATTCGTCGAGCAGGACCAGACAGTTGCCATCCAAGCCTTCATGTCAGGCAAGATCAAGGTCCAGGGCGACATGATGAAGATGATGGCGATGCAGACCGCCATCCCCGCGAACGACTTCTCTGAGAAGATCGCTCAAGAAATCCTCCACATTACCGAGCCAGTCTCCGCAGCCGAATAGCAACCGGCGCCGCAGGCGTCGATCAGTTCATGTCGGCCACAACGGGCGGTGTCTCCGTCATTGGCGCCAGGGCCTGACCCAGTTCGTCCACAGTCCAGGCTCCGGACTTCTCAATACGATCAGCCATCTCCCACGACTTCACACGTTTCACGACTCCGCCCTTCACGTAGAAAGTCTCCCCGGTGAACGGGCAGTTTTCGGTGCTCAGGTAAGCCACCAGCGGCGAGACGTTCGCCGGATCCCAATTGTCGAACCCGGCGTCCGGCGCCGCCATGATGTCTTCGAGACCCGGTGTTGCCAGCGTGAGGCGAGTGCGCGCACCCGGTGCAATGCAGTTGCTGACGACGTCGTAGCGCTGCAGTTCTTTCGCAGCGATCTGGCTCATCGAGGCGATACCTGATTTCGCAGCGCCGTAGTTGGCCTGCCCGGGGTTCGAGAACAACCCCGACGTACTTGAGGTGTGAACCAGGTTGCGATGCTTGCCACGCCCGGCCTTGTGCTCGTCGCGCCAGTAGGCCGCGGCGTGGCGGGTCGGCGCGAAATGACCTTTGAGGTGGACCGCAATCACGGAGTCCCATTCCTCTTCGGTCATGTTCGCCAGGGTTCGATCACGCAAAATGCCAGCGTTGTTCACAACGGCATCAAGGTCGCCGAAAACTTCAATTGCCATCTCAATCATCTGCTCGGCACCCGACCAGCTCGACACATCGTCGGTGTTCGCAACTGCTTGGCCGCCGAGTGCCCGGACCTCGGCTGCGACTTCCTCTGCCAGCGTCGTGTCGCCGCCTGATCCGTCGTTCGCACCGCCATGGTCATTGACGACGAGGTGAGCACCTTCTTGTGCGAAGAACAGCGCATGTTCTCGCCCGATCCCACGACCAGCACCGGTAACGATCACCACACGTCCGTCAAGCGAAGCCATTGAATCTCCCATTGTCGTTCGGCCCGGCACCAACGCCGGACAACACGAGCGAACCTAGTGATTCGAGACCGAAGAATACGAAACGGCACAGCAGCAAGAACCGACCGGGGACGGCTTGCGTGCTCGTGATCTTTTTCGACACGACCTGTCTCAGCTCGCGAACCAGTTGTGTGGCTAGCGCGAGTTGTCTCACATTCGAAGAGACAGGATGGGTGTGCGAACCGGCACCCCGAACAATCAGCACCATTGGTGGCCGAACAGCTAGGTAACGAACGCTGGAGCTCTACTCGCTCATCCTGTGAAACCTGCACGAGCTATGGATCGGGCTTGACCGATCGAATGTGC
>JBLIMF010000107.1:0-8817 GCA_047638615.1 Gammaproteobacteria bacterium | reverse complement strand
GCGTCGGCACCGCGACCGGCCCACTCAACTGGGTGCGTCTGCCGCTCCAACTCCCGCTTTTGTGGTGGCTGTGGAGGGAATACCGCGCGGCGCCTGCTCCGACTCGCTGACCGAGCCGGTCAGAGCCTGATTTGGGCCGCTGCTGCAACGACGGCTGGGCCGAAGCGTCGACCTGGCTGTTTCGTGAGTCGCTCGACCGGGCCGCTCACTGCGATGGCCGCCACGATTGTCCCGTCACCCGAGCACACCGGCGCGCTCACCGATGCCGCACCGGCTTCACGTTCGCCCACGCTTTGCAACCAGCCGGTTTTGGTCCACTCGCCGGTTAAGAGACGCCCTGACGAACCGACATCGATGGGCAGAAGCGACCCTTCCGGAACAATCCACCGAAGCCCGTGTGATGACTCAAGCGAGAGCACGCACCGCCGCTGGTTGCCCTCACGCACGAAGAGTTGAACACTCTCGCCCGTCGAGTCGCGCAGTGCCGTAGCGATCGGCCGGGCAACGTCAACGAGCGGGAATCGTTCGGCTGATCGCTGACCGAGGGCCACCAGCCCATGACCAAGTTCGAATCTGCCCTCACCGTCGCGGCGGAGTAAGCCGTGCACTTCGAGTGAGGTGGCCAGCCGGTGCGCTGTGGCCCGCGGCAACCTGGTCGACTGTTGAAGCTGCGACAAACCCTGCGGCTCGACAGAAACGGCTTGGAGCACAAGCATCGACTTGTCGAGCACGCCGACACCCGTGCTTGGAATCTCGGTGAAGCTATAACTGGCCGCTACGCTGTCCATATTGCAAGAACAATATCTCACGATGTGAGACATGCCACCATCCGTTCGACTGACGTAGAAACCGAGCATCACATGGGCAAGACATTGCCAGAAAAGGTCTGGGAACGCCACCTGGTCCACTCCGCGGAGGGCGAACCCGAGCTGCTGTACATCGACCTCCACCTTGTGCATGAAGTCACGAGCCCACAGGCATTCGACGGCCTTCGCATCACCGGGCGCGGCGTACGTCGTCCCGACCTCACGCTTGCCACCGAAGATCACAACGTGCCGACTGAGAACATCGATCAGCCGATCGCCGATCCAATCTCGGCCAAGCAGATCGACACGCTCCGTGTTAACACCGCCGAGTTCGGCATCACGAACTTCCCAATGGGTGACCCTGACCAGGGCATCGTTCACGTCATCGGCCCAGAACAGGGCCGCACCATGCCCGGCATGACCATCGTGTGCGGCGACTCGCACACCGCCACACACGGCGCCTTCGGTGCCATTGCCTTCGGCATCGGCACCAGCGAGGTCGAACACGTTCTCGCCACGCAGACACTCCCCCAGAGCCGACCCAAGTGGATGTCCGTGACCGTCGATGGTGAGCTCCAGCCGGGAGTGACTGCCAAGGACATCATCCTTGCGATCCTCGGCGAAATCGGCACGAGCGGCGGCATCGGCCACATCATCGAATACCGCGGATCCGCCATCCGAGCGCTCTCGATGGAAGGTCGCATGACCGTCTGCAATATGTCGATCGAAGCTGGGGCCAAGGCCGGGCTCATTGCGCCCGATGCCATAACGTTCGGGTACCTCAAAGGCCGCCAGCACGCACCGAAGGGCGCCGATTGGGACGCAGCGGTCGCCGACTGGGAAACGCTGTTCTCGGATGACGACGCTGTGTGGGACGCCAACGTCGTGCTCGACGCCGCCCAGATCGCCCCGCACGTTTCGTGGGGCACCAACCCCGGCCAGGTTGGGCCGATCGACCAGCCCATCCCCTCCCCAAGCGATTTCGAGAGCACCACCGCACAGGAGACCGTGCAGCGCGCACTCGACTACATGGGCCTCGAAGCCGGTCAGTCGATGCGCGACGTGAGCGTCGACACCGTGTTCATCGGCTCATGCACCAATAGCCGAATCGAAGACCTTCGCGCCGCAGCTGCAGTCATGGAGGGGCGTACCGTCACGGTGCCTCGCGTCATGATCGTTCCCGGCAGTCACCGGGTCAAAGCCCAGGCGATCGAAGAAGGACTCGACAAGATCTTCACGGCGGCCGGCGCCGACTGGCGCGAGCCAGGCTGCTCAATGTGCCTCGCGATGAACCCGGACAAGCTCGCCCCCAAGGAGCGCGCAGCGTCCACCAGCAACCGCAACTTCGAAGGCCGTCAGGGCCCCGGTGGTCGGACCCACCTCGTCTCGCCTGCCGTCGCCGCGGCAACCGCCATCAAGGGAACGTTCTGCACACCTGCGGACCTCCCTACGCAAAGTGACACGGAAGTAGCCAAGTGAAATCTGTCCAGATCATCACCGGAACCGGCGTGCCGCTCAAGCGCTCCGACGTTGACACCGACCAAATCATCCCCGCCGTCTGGCTCAAGCAAGTTGAACGCACCGGCTTCGAGAAAGGCCTCTTCTCGGCATGGCGCGACGAGCAGGGCTTCGTACTGAACGATGAACGCTACGCAGGAGCCAACATTCTCGTCGCCGGCCCGGCCTTCGGTGTGGGATCGTCCCGCGAGCACGCTGTTTGGGCCATCCAGCAGTACGGATTCGATGCAGTAATCGCGCCGAGCTTTTCCGACATCTTCCGAAACAACTGCACCAAGAACGGCCTCGTTCCGGTGGTCCTTCCCGAGGCCATTGTCGAAGCGATTTGGGATGCCATCGAAGCCGACGCCGCGACATCGATCGTTGTCGACATGGAACAACTCAAGGTCGAGGTTCCTGCCGCAGGCATCGACGAGCAGTTTCCGATGGACGCCGCCACGCAGCACCGCTTCCTGAACGGCCTCGACGACATCGGCATCACGATGACGCATGTCGACGAAATCACAAGTTTCGAAAACAACCGCCCAGCCTGGCTCGGCTGAATTTCAGTTGGGGTCTGACCCCGACGGGAACGGTGTGATCAGTCAAACTGACGATATGGCAGAGATTCACGGTACATCCGCTCCCGAATACAGCAAGCTCGGTGAGCTGCTGAGCAGCACCATCAACAACGGTAAAGATGTTGGCGCATCAGTCTCCGTCACCGTCGACGGCGAAACCGTGGTCGACATTTGGGGTGGCTGGGCCGATGAAGACAAGACCACACCGTGGTCCGAGGACACAATCGTCAACGTCTGGTCGACCACGAAGACAATGACCTTCCTCTCGGCCCTTGTGCTCGCTGAGCGGGGCACGCTCGACTTCCACGAGAAGGTGTCGACCTACTGGCCGGAGTTTGCCCAGAACGGCAAGGCCGACATCGAAGTCCGCCACCTCATGGGCCACACGTCCGGCGTCAGCGCCTGGGAACAACCAGTCACGACCGAGGACATCTACGACTGGGAGAAGTCGACGTCGATGCTCGCCGCGCAGGCACCGTGGTGGACACCGGGCGAAGGTTCCGGCTATCACGCGCTCAATCAGGGACACCTGATCGGCGAAGTCATCCGCCGGATCGACGGTCGCATGCTCGGCGACTTTTTTGCCGAGGAAATCGCTCAGCCGCTCGACGCCGACTTTCACATCGGGCTCGACCCGGCCGAATTCGCCCGGGTGTCGAATGTGATTCCGCCGCCACCGCTTGATTTCGACCTCGCAGCACTCGACCCCAACAGTGTGCTGATCAAGACCTTCACCGGCCCGGCTCCGGCCGCCGAGGAGGCGTGGACCCCCCAATGGCGCCAGGCCTGCATCGGCGCAGCCAACGGCCACGGCAACGCCCGCTCGGTTGCTCGCATACAGGCCATCGTCGCCAACGGTGGCACAGTCGACGGTGTCTCGCTTTTGTCAGCCGACACGATCCAGATGATCTTTGAAGAACAGGCACACGGCGTCGACCAAGTGCTCGGCCTCCCGGTCCGCTTTGGGATGGGCTACGCCTTGCACTCCGAAGCAGTCCCGTACCTTCCCGAGGGAAACTACGCCTACTGGGGCGGTTGGGGAGGCTCGTCAATCATCGTCGACATCGACCGCAAAATCAGCTTCGCCTACGTGATGAACCGGATGGACGAAGGCCTGCTCGGCGATCTGCGCGGGATAAACCTCGCCCAGGAAGTCTTCAAGCGCTGACCAACTGAGCGCCTGAACCCCGTCAGATCTTGACAACCATCTTGCCGGTGTTGGCGCCAGCAAGCAGCCCAATAAACGCTTCGCCAGCGTTCTCGATTCCTTCAACAACTGTTTCGTTTTGTTTGATCGTGCCGTCGGCAAGCCAACCGCCAACCTCAGAGATGAAGTCCTGCATCATGTCCCAGTGATCGCTCACGATGAAACCACGCAGGTTCAGCCGCTTGCCGATTGCCAGTGACATGTTGTTCGGCCCCGGCGCCGGCTCAGTGTTGTTATACGCCGAAATCGCACCACACAACGCAATGCGGCCCATCGGGTTGAGGGCGTGTAGGGCCGCCTGCAGGTGATCGCCGCCCACATTGTCGAAGTAAACATCAATGCCGTCAGGCGCCGCTGCGAAGAGCTGCTTGGCGACAGGACCGGACTTGTAGTTGAAGGCCGAGTCATAGCCAAGCTCGTCGGTCAGCCACGCAACCTTGTCATCGGAGCCGGCCGAGCCAATGACACGTGACGCACCCTTCAGCTTGGCGAGTTGGCCAACAAGCGAACCGACAGCTCCGGCTGCACCGGACACGAAGACAGCGTCGCCTTCCCGAAACGACGCGACCTCAAGCAACCCGGCGTAGGCAGTCATTCCTGGCATGCCAAGCACCCCGAGGTTCGCCGACAGTGAAACCCCGTCGAGAACAGCGGCCGGTTGAACAGCCGAGCCCTTGACGATAGCAATCTCGCGCCAGCCGAGGTTGTGGACGACCTGGCTTCCAACCGGCACCGTGCCCGCTTTCGATTCAATAACTTCGCCAACAGCGCCGCCCTCAAGCGGCTGACCGATCTGGAACGGCGGCACATACGACTTGACGTCGTTCATCCGGCCACGCATGTACGGGTCGACCGACATGAAGCGGTTGGCAACCATGACCTCACCGTCTTCGAGGTCGCGGACTGGTGATTCGGCGACTTCGAAGTTCTCGGACACGGGAGCGCCGTTCGGACGGGAGGCGAGATTCACGTGGCGAGAAATGCGGGTCATGGCGCGACCATACCCAAATGAAGGAGCGCTCAACCGGTCAGCCTGACGCCTTCTCGATCCAGGCAGGAGGTCGGTTAGGTTGCCGAACATGCCCGGCACCCACCCCAATGTTGAGCAACGGCTGCATCTCCACCTCACCGAATGGGTGAGTCAGTGGCCGCCACAGGCCGACGGCATCACTGTGGTTGGCGACCCGGCCCGGCTGCAGCCCACCTGGGACGGCTCAATCCGCAAGTTGCTCGGTGTTGGAAACGGGCGGGCGACGATCATCGCCGTCCCGCCGCTTGATGCAGACGTTGTAGCGGCCGCGCTCTCGGATGGGCCTGACCGTGCTGGGCTCGGGGACGAACTGGGTGCGATCCTTGGTACGGGCCCGGCCCGCTTCGGCGCCGGCGTGTTCCGATCGACAACATGCGTCGACCCGACAATCAAAAACCTCGGGGAGTGGATCGCCACACAGACCGCCGACCTCCCGCCGTGGCTCGCTCCGTTCAATGGCCCTCGTCTCGTCGCCCGCAACGATGCGGGCGAGGTGATTGCGTCCGTCGGCATCAAGATCCACGACCGCTACGGCTACGAACTCGCCGTGGTCACCGAAACAGAAGCACGGGGCCGAGGGTTTGCTCGGCGCCTCGTGGCAACTGCGGCGCGCTGGGTACTCGACAGCGGCGCGATTCCGACATACCTGCACGAACCGAGCAACCTCGCCAGCGCACACGTCGCCGATGCGGTCGGCTTCAAGGATGATGGCTGGACCGTCCACGGTCTGTGGCCGCGCAGCTGATTACAGCACGACCGGATTCACGAGTCAGGTGGGGTTACGGATGGGGTCAGGCCCCTTTCGCAACTATCGCGATGCGTGCGCTGACAGGATGTGGGCCACGGCCATCGTCAGCTTGCGGGCCGTCGGGACGTGCAGGTATTCGTTGGGGCCGTGGGCATTGGCGTCCGGTCCGAGCACACCCGTGATCACGAACTGCGCATCCGGAAACCTTTCGCCAAGCATGCCCATAAAGGGAATCGACCCGCCCTCACCAAAGTTGCGAGCGGGCTGCCCGAACGCTGCACTCGACGACGCCTCCAAAGCAACAGCCAACCACGGCGCCGTTGCAGGAGCATCCCAGCCAGGAGCCCCGTCGACGTTCGAGAACGAAACCCTTGCGCCGTAGGGCGGATCGGCTTCCAATGCTGCGGTGATTGCGGCCGCTGCCGCTTTCGGATCGGCGGTGGGTGGAAGTCGGAACGAGAGCTTGAGCGACGTCGACGGACGAAGCACGTTGCCGGCCCGATTTGTGGGCGGCAGGCCGTCTGCACCGACGACGCTCAGCGTGCCGTACCACGTGCGAGCAAGCAGCTGTTCGGCGGGGTCGTCGACCGCGGCCCGTGCACCTTCGACCAGCGGATAGTTATCGGCATAAGCGCCCACCAGCGGTGCTGTGTCGTTCGCTTCGGCGACACGCCCCGGCGGAATCTCGACGATGAGTTCGGGCAGCAACAGCGCTCCGGTCGTCGCATCCTCGACACGGTCGAGCAGCGAACGGATAATGCGGAACGACGAAGGAATCATCCCCGACACATCGCCCGAGTGCAGGCCGTCGGTCACGATGTCGACAGACAGGGTGCCCATCACCATGCCGCGCAGCGACGTGGTGACCCACATCCGTTCGTAGTCGACGCAACCCGAGTCGAGGCAGACCACAAGGCTGGGCGTACCGATTGTGTCGATGAGCGCTTCGATATACGCCGGAAGGTCTGGCGAGCCCGACTCTTCGCTCGCTTCGATCAGCACAACACAGCGATTGTGAACACCCCCGGCAGCCTGCGTGGCTTCGATCGCCGTCAGGCTGGCGAACGCTGCGTAGCCGTCGTCGGCGCCGCCGCGTCCGTACAGCCGATCGCCTTTGAGGACAGGCGTCCACGGCCCGAGATCGTCCCGCCAGCCTTCCATCTCCGGTTGCTTGTCGAGGTGTCCGTACAGAAGCACCGGGTCATCGTTTGAGCCACCGTTGCAGGCCGGAACGTCGATCACGATCATCGGAGTCCGCTCGGGCAACTCCATTACCTCGACCGTCATCTCGCGAATCGGCCGACCTCGGCACCACCCGGCGATCAACTCGACCGCCTGAGCCATGAAACCGTGTTCACGCCACTCAGGGTCAAAGTCCGGCGATACGTTCGGGATCGCGATGTAGTCGTGCAGCAGCGGGACAATCCCGACCCACGCGTCGTTGGCGTAGTCACGGATGATGTCGGCATGCGAAGACTCGGTCAGCGTCATGCAGCAAACAGTACCGGTCGCTCTGCGCCAGACACAGCGTGAACGAACCGTCTCGGGTCAGGTCAGCAAGAGGCGTTCGATGCGTCGTGCCGCTACGGCGCTGCCAAAGATGGTGATCACGACGAGGACTGCAATGTGGGCGAGCAGTTCCACTCGCCACTCACCGAGATTCGCGGCACGAATCAGCTCAACGCCGTGATAGAGCGGGCTGAGCTGCACGACCCAGCCCCATTCGCCGTACTGCGACACTGGGTAGAACGTTGCCGAGAAGAGGAACAGCGGCAGCGTTACCGCCGGGACATACTCGAAATCTTCGAATGAGCGCATGAACGTGGTCAGCGCCATTCCGATCGCGGCGAAAGCGAATCCGATCAGCACGCAAGCCGGCACCGACAGCAGGAACCAGGGCGACTCAACCATTCCCATGACCCACATGGTCACCATGAACGCGGTGGAGTAAATGGCGCCACGGATCACGGCAAACATGATCTCGCCCAGCGCAACGTCGCCCGCAGAGAGCGGGGTGCTCAGTACCGAGTCGTAGAGCTTGGTGATCTTCAGTTTGAAGAAGACGTTCATCGTCGAATCGAACACCGCACCGTTCATCGCCGATGCCGCCATCAAGCCGGGAGCGACGAACGCGTCGTAGGCGATCAACTGGCCGCCGACTTCAATGTCGCCGACCAGCGCTGACAGGCCGATGCGAATCGACAGGAGATAGAAGAGCGGCTCGAAAAAGCCACTCACCATCGCCATCCAGGCGCGGCGGGTCACCATCAGGCTGCGTTCGACCAGCAGGTGCGGCCGTTTGATGTCGAAGACCACGGCAGGCACGATCCGGGTGTGTGCGGCTGGATTGAGTGAGACGCTCATGCCCGCAATCTCGCTTCGAACGTCTTCGTCATTGCAAACAGCCCAAGGGAGCAGAAGGCGAGCAGCACTCCAAGATGCAGCGCCATCTGAGCGAGCGACGTCGCGCCGAGCACCATCCCGCGGCACAGCTCGACGCCGTGCCAAAGGGGCGTGAACCACGCAACCGGTTGCAGCAAGCCCGGAAGTTGCGTGATCGGATAAAACGCACCGCCGAACAGGAACATTGGGATCACACCGAATCGAAGGATCGCCGGGAATGAGGCATCGGTGGTTCGCGAGCCCGTCCACGCAGCAATCGGCAACCCAAATGCCAGGCCGGTCAGGACGCTGCCGAACGGGGCGAGCAGCAAGCCGACACGACGCGTGTCATCGAACAGCGCGAGTACCAACGCAACCCCGACTCCGGTGAACAGCGCCCGCATGGCGTAGTGCAGGGCTTTGCCGATCGCCACGTCGGTCGGGGTCAGCGGCGTCGAGATCATCGCGACATGGGCATTCGACCATTGGAAACCATCCATAGTGCCCCACATTGCTTCCTGACTCAGGACGAACATCGCCGAGGTCGCGAACAGCGCAGTCGCGTA
>JBLIMF010000106.1:0-8841 GCA_047638615.1 Gammaproteobacteria bacterium | reverse complement strand
AACGAACTGCCTACTGCGAGGATCCATCGATGTCCGATCCGATCGGCCCAGCGACCGGCAATCGGCGAAATCGACGCAGCAATGAGCGGCGAAAGCATCAAGGCTGCACCGGTTGTCCGCAATGATTGGCCCCACAATTCCTGCAACAGCAGTGAGTTCACGAGGAAGCCTGAGGTGAACGCCATCGAATAGAAGGCGAGCCCGAGGTTGGTGCTGGTGAACGAACGGTGTTTGAAAAGGTCGGTCTCAATGAGGGGCTCGGGGTGATGACGGGAACGACGAACCAGTGCAGCAATCAATGCGATGCCGATGATGAACAGTGCAGCGGTCAGCGGGTCGCCGAGGCCGTTCGACTCCGAGCGGACAATGGCAAACATCACCAACGCCACGCCCGCCGTTCCAATCGGCACACCGAGCAAATCGACCCGACCGGTCGCATCCGGGTTCTTCGATTCGGAAAGCAGCTTCGGAGCGATGGCTAACACGAGCAGGCAAAGTGGGACGTTGATCAGGAAGACACCGCGCCACGACCATGCTTCGGTCACGAACGCTCCGATCGCGGGGCCGGCGACAGCACCCAACGCACCGGTCGCTCCGGTAATCCCGATCACCGATGACCGCTTGTGGGCAGGGAAGGCTGGCAGAACAACCGCAATGGCGGTCGGCGCAATGATCGCGCCACCGATCCCTTGCACGACTCGAGCCGCAATGAGCAGCGTGGCGTTCGGCGCCAGGCCAGACAGCAGTGAGCCGAGCATGAAGATGCCGACGCCCGGAAGAAACAGCTTCTTGCGGCCCAGGCTGTCGGCATAGCGACCCGCCACCATCAGCAGTGCTGCGACCGTGATGTTGTAGCCGGAGATAACCCAGCCGAGTGTCGCTGTAGAGACTTCGAAATCGTCGCGAATCGACGGGAAAACGACGTTGACCGCCGACACGTCGATGACGACGAGAAAGAAAACCAGAGTGGTCACTCCAACCGCAAACCAAGCATCGCGGCCAGGCTCCGGTGCACCGTCGCCCAGAAGTGAAGGTGCGGGTGACGTCATCGCCGGAGCGTAGTCATCGAACCGCTCTCCAAGGCAACCGCGACGATGCGCAGGTTCGGCTCAGATGTTGCTGGCAGGCAACGCCCACGACCCGGAGCGTCCTGGCAGATCGCCGCCACGACTGAGTGATCGTTCTATGAAGACACGGTTCGACGCGTTGACGATCAATTCTTGATCGAGTGCGTCGTCAGCGGTCAGATCAATCGTGATCACAGCACCCGGCCCAAGTGGAATATCCGTGAGGCTCGGGATGGCCGATGGGCCGCCCGGGCCGACAGCCTCGATGGTGATCGTCGCCTGCTCATTGTCGACGTTGTAGACGACCAGGGCGTCTTCGGTCGGCACCGACGGTCCAATACCGATATGCCAGCGGTTGGCAACGAAGCCGTCGGGCCGAGGTGGTGCGCCCTGGACCACCGATGTGACGATCGAGTTGCCGACCGGTCGGGTCAGTACTCGTTCAACCACGATCGTGGGCTGGGCCAAAGTCGAAAAGACGACCGAGTGACGCCCGTTCGGAATACGCGAGGTGAAAAACTCCGGATCGGAGGTGCCGTCGTCGGTGGCGTCGGCAGCACCTTCGAAGGGCTTGAACATCACCACTTGACGAGCAGGGACGTTGATCGGTGCGAAACCACCACCGTCGAATTCGAGCGGTAAGCCCAAAAAGTACACATCGACCTCGACATCTCCGTCAGTCGGGTTGTAAATCGAGAAGGTCTCGGTGATGCCTGCGCCGCGCTCACCGTCAGCGAACCACCACTGGTCTCGCAGTGCCGGGGCGGCCAGTGACACGTCGTAGCCCAAGCGACCACCGCCGGTGAAGTGCTGGGCACGACCAACAACTAGCCGGCCGCCACGGGTTGCGACGCGCGCTGCGATGATCGGTTCGTCCCGGTTGCCGAGCTCGGCGATGGGGATGACCTTGACCGACTTGGCTGGCACGGGGAATCCCTGGAAGGCATTGGGCTCGCTCGACCCGGATTCGGTCGAGAAGGCAAGATCGGCAAGCACGAGATCGTCGTACGGGTTGGTCAGGATCAGCGTCTCGACGCTGCCTCCTGCAGTGAACCCATCAGCGAGATACCACTCGTTCGAGGTTTCGTTGGCACACGGTGCAACCGAATCCCCAGCAGGATGGTTGGCGACCTGTTCGACAGAGCCCCGACCACCGTCGATCTCGACGACGACACTGGCAAACGACGTCGTGACAAACGCATCGACATCGATCGTGCTTTGCGACCACGGGCCGACGGTGAACCCTTGCTCAGGCCCCAGGCCCTCCGGGCTGATCACCATGAAACGGCCCTCGAGTTGTTCGCTCTCGCGGTTGGAAATCACGACCGAGCCCCCGACGCCATCTTCACCAGTCGCAGGAACTCCCGGACAGAACCAGCTACCAGTCAACGAGCCCGTGTCTGTGACCGAAGGCATCCACGTTCCAGCTGGCGAGGAAAACACTGGAGTGGGGCTCGCAACCGTGTTGCGGCCGACGACCACAAGCCCGATGAGCCCGACGAGCAGCACGACCAGGGCGGGGATGGAACGGCGGTTCATGACTGTTCCTCGGTGTTTACTTCATCGAGCACAATCGGATCAGACGCGGCATCCACCTCGACCACCAAGAGGTCATTATCTGCGACATCTACGACATCGGGGGTGCCGACGACGTCAGGATCGCCGAGGGGATCTTCGAGCAGCGACTGACCGCTCTCAATTGAAATGTTCTGTCGAACCATTGCGCCAGTGAGGTCGAGTCCTGGATCGAAGCCGACGCCCGCAGCAGCACCGGCCGTAACGCCATCTGCACCAAGATCGATCAGTGTTTCATCTTCGATGAGCAATCCACTCCGACCAGCTGATGGCAAGCTCACCCGCGTCGCAGCAAAGAGAGCAAGAGCCCAGAGCACAAACTGCAGAGCCAACGACAGCGGACGGAACGACGGCGTCGTGTAACTCAGTTCGGCAGTGCCGGCGGTCTCGACATCGAACGCCGTTGTCACGCCAAACGCACGACGAGGCTCGATGGACTCGCCATCAACAGTCAGTGACCAGTTCTCGTCGAACGGGACGGCAAGATGGATCACGCCGGGCACGACATCGTCAATCGACGTCGTCCGGTAGTCGGAACCAAGAAACACCGGCGACACCGAGCTGAGGTCCGCACGAACGAGCGCACCGGCGCCCGCTGTACGACTTGCTGCAGCAGTCGTACCCGTGAGCTGGCTGACCACTGGGATCCAGGCCGTGTTCTTGAACACCTCAAGCGTCGGCAATCCAGTGACTGAGGTCAGATCGAGCTGATCCTCAAGCGCATCGATCAGGCCACCCGGAAGTGGAAGTGGCTTCGCAGTGGTCGAGACGACGTTGTCGAATTCAGGGGCGACAATGAACCGAATACCCAGCGGCGCCAACAACCGCCCAGCGCGTAACGTCGACGAACTTGCCATTTCGTCAAGTGCAAGCACGATTGCTGTGTTCGCATCGTTCGCCGGGGCAGCCCATCGATCGCGTATGTCGAGGAGCCCATCATCGAGAATGGCAAACGAGACACCATCGCGGTATTCAACAGACGGCACTGGGAGCATGCGAGCATCGCCGACAAGGAGCACGTTATAGCCGCCGACGCCCGGCTCGAGCAGCGGCCCGTTCTCGTTCGATTGGCCCGTCGGGCGATCGATTGTGTCATCGGGAAGTTGCGCTTCGAGCAAACGAGCGAGCGGCGTCGTCGGCGTGTCCCATCCACCATCGCCTATTGCAACGACGCCAGGGAAGATTCCAACGACGACCGCGACACTGGCGAGCAGCCCGAGAGGCTGACGCCAACCAAACGACCCGCCCCGCACGTCAAGATCAAACGCGGCAAGGGCTGCAGCCGCGGAAATCGCGAGACCAACAGCAACAGGAACAAGCAGGATGCCGGCATCAGGTCCCCGCCACGGCAACGCATCGCGATCGGCAAACACGGCCAGCGCACCGAAAACTACGACGAGTGCTCCGGAACGGACTGCCCAGGTCAGTCGCCAGGCACGAGCCAGCGCGACCGCAGCGATCACCGGGATGTACAACGCAAGTGAGAGCAAGACGAAGTTGGCGTCGCCGAGTTGGAACGACGCAAGATCGGCCAAGCCGCGTCCCGGGTTGCCAATCGGAGCAGGCCCGACGAGCTGATTCCATGACCACGAGGTGACCCAGGGGAAATTGAGCAGAAGGCCACCGAGAATTGCAGCTGAACCGACGCCGAGGTAGCTGAGTGCAGTCCGCCACGGGGCGAGGGCTAGAAGGGTTGACAACGTGAGCACAAGCACGACGACGACGGCGACAACCACGGTGACCGGAGCAAAAGCGGCGGCAAGCGCAACCACGATTGCTGCAGAGGCCGTTCGGCGAAGTCGTTCGGGCAACGACAAACGTACTAAACCATCGGCCAGATCAAATTCGGCGCTCCGTGGGTCGGCAGTCTCAACTCCAACAGCGCGACGAATCGTGTGGATCATCCACGGTACGGCGGCATAAGTGACCAGCGTGTTCAACCGCCCGGTCGACATGGCACCAACAATGAGCGGGCTTGCGGCATAGACGACAAGGGCGGCGATGCGAGCACGAGTCGATGGGAAAACGGTGGCCAGCTTCCAAAGCCCTATGAGCCCGATGACCACGAGACCAACAATGAAGGCCGTGTGCAGTGCGCCCATCCGGAACAGCGTCAGGACTGAGAGGCCAGACAACGTCGCCCACCCGGTTGGATTTGGCGACGTTGCTCCAAAGCCCGATGGGTTCCATCCGCTGACGTAGCTGTCGAGCAGCACGCGCGGGCTCTCCGGGAAGCGCAGGAACTCACCAACAGCCGGCACGCCAGACGAAAAGAACTCGCGACTGCCAATAATGACCGATGCGAGCACAGCAAGCCATGCAAGAACGGGCGCCGTCGTCGACTCGCGCCAACGGCGCACGTTGATGTCGGCACCTGCGAAAGTCTCGGTGTCTCTGGATCGCAAAAATTGAGCGAGCCGGGCGCTTCCGCTGACCTGCAGCCCGAGCACTTCACGTTCCGGCACACGACGAAGCGGTTTGACGACTCGCCGTCTGGCGAACGTCGATAGCGAGCGCGGAACAAGCCCGACAAGAGCGCGCAACGATGCCCACGCCTCACCGAAACGGCCTGTGAACATTCCAACGACCATCTCAACGGCAGTGAGGAGCACCATCTCGGCCGACCGACCGGGCAGGCGAGTCGGCCCGGTCAGGGTCGCTACCGCCCGCATCCGGTGACGTGCGCTCAGGAGATCGTGATTGAGGTCGGGGCGTCGCTCAGCGAGCTGGCCCCGGTGCCGGACTCGTGCAGCCGGCACAACGACCACGCGAGCCCCGCTGTGATGGATCCGCCAGCACAGGTCGACATCGTCACCGTAGAACGAGATGGCAGGATCGAACCCACCGACCTCACGGAACAGGTCAGCTCTGACCAGCATGAGCGCTGACGGCAGCGCGAACACGTCGCGCACACCATCGTGCTGTTCCTGGTCGACTTCGCCGGGGTCGATACCGCGATCAATTTCACCGAATCGATCGAGACCCAGGCCAACAGACTGCAGCAAACTCGGGTTGTCCCAGTCAACGAGCTTCGGACCGACAATGCCCGCGTTGGAACGGTAGATCTCTTCAACGAGGGTCCGGACGGCGTGCGGCTCCGGAGCAACATCGTCATGGCAGAGCAGAAAGAACCCGTTGTCGCCTTCGACGAGCCGCAACACTTCGTTGGCAGTCGCACCAAACCCCGCGTTAGTGCCGAGGCCCCGCACAAACGCATTGGGAATCCACACACGGATACGCGCTTGGAGCCGCTCGTCTGCGACATCGGAGAGGAAGAGGAATCGGAGGTTCGGGTAGTCCTGATCGGCAAGCGCTCCGAGCGTTTCTTCGAACCATGGACCCGGCTCGTGAACGACGACGACCGCAACGACTGGCGGGGCCTGTGGTGATTCCGAATGCACGATGGAGCGAGGCTAGCTGGGCCGACCTGCTGGTCGAGGTCATGCCTGGCCACTGCCCGGTAGCCTCGGTCACATGGCGCAGTGGCACTCGGTCAACCTGACAAACTTCGACCTCGCGCCTGCCGCACGCACTGCCCAACACGTGTCGGCATCTGTCGCAAAGCGAACCATCGACGTTGCCAAAGATGCCACCTATGTCGGTGTCGGACTGGGACTACTCCTTTTTCAGCGGGCACAGGTCCAACGCCGCGAATTTGAGCGAAGCCTTCGCGACTGAGTAACACCGTGTCCACATCCGACGATTCACCGGAACCGATGTCGCCGACGCGCGAGCGGCTCCCACTCCCCGACGGCACCATTCCTGTTGGCCTCGCTCTCCTTATTGCCGGAGTTGCCACGTACGCCTTCTTCAAAATCGGCAACGTCGCAGTAGGTGGTGACGAGGCGTTCGCTCCAATCACATCACTTTGGTTCGCCACCTTTGCCCTCGCTCCAGGGTTTTTTCTCCCGCTCGAGCAAGAACTCGGACGAGCGCTCGCCCACCGCCGGGCCCTCGGCCAGGGCACCGCCCCGGTCGTCAAGAAGGTCATCCAACTTGGCGTCGGTCTGACGCTCAGCGTTGTCGCTGTTATCGCCATCACCAGTTCATGGATCGCCGAGAGCTACTTCGATGGCAACTGGTTTATGGTCGTGGCTCTCGTTCTGGCCTTCGCGTCGTACGCGCCTGCTCACTTGGCGCGTGGTATCTGCTCGGGCAACAGCCGATTTCGCTCGTATGCGGTCATCATGGGTTCCGACGGTGTCATACGCATCGCTCTGTGCGTCGCACTCGCCATCGTCGGGGTCAGTGCGGTTGGCGCATACGGTCTCGCCGTCGCCGTCGCCCCGCTGTTCGCAGTTGCCTACGTCTACAAACGTGGCCAGCTCTCCAACGACGACGGCCCTCCAGCCTCGTGGAGTGAAGTCACACCGAACCTCGGTTGGCTGCTACTCGGTTCGGTGTTCGCCGCATCGCTCCTCAACGCCGGGCCGATCGCGGCGAGCCTGCTGGCCGCCGACGACCAGGATGTGCTCGTCACGCAGTTCGGCCAAGGCGTTCTCCTTGCACGCATCCCACTCTTTCTCTTTCAAGCCGTCCAGGCTGCGCTCCTCCCCCGGCTGAGCCGGCTTGCAGCGCAGGGCGAACTCAACGAGTTTCGAAACGGACTGAAGCGCCTCATGCTGGTCGTACTGGCCGTCGGTGTCGTCGGCACGACAAGCGCATTCCTGATCGGCCCCTGGGCGCTCGAAGTAGTGTTCGATGCCGACTTGACCGGCCGCACGTTGGCGCTGCTCGCCTTCTCAAGTGCCTGCTACATGGTCGCTTTGGCAACAGCGCAAGCCGTGATTGCCCTCAAGGGCCACGCACTGGTGTCGATTGGCTGGGGCATCGGCGTTATCGCTTTCATCATTGGCACGTGGCAAGGCAGCGACGACGTGTTCCGTCGTGTGGAGATTGGCCTCCTGGCATCTTCCATCGCTGCAATGGTGACCTTCGCCCTGACCTTGCGCTACAAGTTGACGATCGGTGTGGTTCCTGATCAAGACTCGATCATGGACGCCATTATCGACATGCCCTTCGAAAGCTAACGCTGGTAAGCCTCTCGGCGCTGCCCGTTTGGTCGGCTGGCGCAGGCCGGTAAGCCCGGCACCGAACTCGCCGCTTTGGAACAGCCGGTCGCTGGCTTCATCGAGTGCTGCTTGCACGATCATCCCGGTGTCGGCGGCGAGGCGACCGGAGAGCCGGAACGATCCGTCGTCGTCTTGCCGCAGCGACAAAAACTCTTCAACAGGCGACGGCGGGGAACGGATACTTCCGCAGCACGTGACGCAACTGGGTGACTGTCATCACGATTGCGTAGTCACGTGACTGCACGTCAGTCCACGTCGGCCGGCGACGTCCCGGCCCGCCAGGCCCGCCAGGCCACCCATGCCGACATCGACGTCGAGGTCGACCGCGCGTTCCAACGCGAGTTCTCGACATATTTGAGTGTTCGTACAAACATTTGATCATGGCCATATTTTCTATTCTGGGCTGCTGGCGCCGGCCGGCCCTCGAGGGCCTAACCCACCTGTGGCGGTTTGTCAGTTGGCTGTCAACATGTCTGTTGTACTGCCTTTTGAAGCAGGCAATTTCTGGCCTGCGCGGCAAATCCAGAAAATGGTTTCTTGATGTTTTCATCGCCAATTCGGCGTCTCATGGGCGCAGCGGGCGTTTTGTCTTTGATTGCTTCTGCAGTCGTTGTTGGGTCAGTGATCGTTCCTGCACGGACACTTGCGTTGCCGGGGGCGTCGGCATCAACAGTGGTCATGATCGATCCGGCACGTGTGGTTGATACCCGTGTCGATGTTGGCCTGGACGGTCGTGTCGTTGCTGGCCAAGCGCATCAGTTTCTGGTGACAGGGCCTGTTGACCCGTATCTCGACGCGACGTCGGAGACTGTTGTCAAAGTAGTCGTGCCGGTCGGCGCAACAGGTGTGTTGCTGAACGTGACTGCAGTGCTGCCGACGGCGCCAGGGTTTTTGGCGATCCGTACCGGCACAGCAACTGGTGTGCCCGCTACAGCAGGGCTCAACTTCGAATCTGGTGCAGTGATCGCGAACGGGATCACTGTTGGGCTCCCGGCCACTGGCGTGAACGCCGGTCACATTGACCTGTACTACGGGACCCCAACTGCGGGTGCTGTGATGCATGTGATTGTTGATGTTGTTGGCTACACCACCAGTTCTGGCTTGATTGATCTCGCCAACCGCGTGAG
>JBLIMF010000105.1:0-8935 GCA_047638615.1 Gammaproteobacteria bacterium | reverse complement strand
GGGTGCGAGCATCCTGCGACGGCTCAGCGTGAGCGACGTTGGGGACTTGAGACGTCGCTGGTGTTTGCCGTGCCGGCAACAAGTGCCGAGGCGAATCTCGTCGAGGGAAACGTCGGCCTCGACCAGATCGCCACCGCGCAAACGGACGCTCAGCCTGATTCCGAGCACTCTCTCCTGAATCGGGGCCATGGTGCAGCTGTGTTGAGATTGGAGTGCACGACAACTTCACCGCTCCGGCCGCCCTCCGTGTCTGCCAGCACGACCCCCGCCGCAGCGTTCTTACAGTATTCCTGGTGCTTCGGATTTCAGCGCCAGCCATTCGTGCGGCAAGTGCACGTGCACGTGGACGTGGAACTCCATCATCTCCATCATCTCCATCCAGAAAGCCCCTGGTAGCTGAGCTGCCAGGGGCTTTCTGGTGCTCAGGGTTGCGTGCGGCCCCGACGGTGGCTGACACCGTGACGCGACGAGGGAGCAACCGCATGTGGCGATCGCTCCCTCGGCTTGTCGTGTGAGCGTGTCAGCCGAGGGCTACCCCCGTCGACACGCTGGTGATCAGAGGACGCCCTGCTCGGTGAGGTAGTCCGTGGCCACTGTCTTGGGGTCTTCGCCATCGGTGGAGACGCGACGGTTCAGTTCTGCCATCGTGTCGTCATCCAGGTTGGCGAAGATCGTGTCAGCAAGTGCTTCGAAGGCCTCGGGGGCCTGCTGGAAGAGGTCGTCCGCCATGGTCATCGAGACGTTGTACAAGATGAGCACGCCGTCGTCCTCGACGACGTCGAGTTCGAGGGCCGGGATCCGGCCGTCAGTCGTGTACACCTCACCGAAGGTGCAGGCGCCATTGGCGGTCTCGTCATAGATCACACCCGTCTCGAGGATCTCTGATTGACCTGCTGGGATCGTGAGGCCCGTTGCGTTCTCCACCAGCACGAGGCCGTCGGGACGGTTCGGGAACTCGGACTCCATGCACACGGTGGCGTCAGCATTCTCGTTGACGTACTCCATCATGCCCTGCAGGTCGAGGCCGCCTGCCGGTGAGTCCGGCGCTGTGGCGAAGCCATAGGTGTTGTTGAACGGCGAGCTGCCGATCCAACGGATGTTGTTCTCCTTGAGGTCGTTGATGCAGACGTCGTTGGTGAGCGCCACTTTGTCAAAGCTCGGGTTCTCGTTGGCGAGGTGGACGGTCCAGCCGGTGCCGTTGTACTCGAAGTACGTGTCGATCTCGCCGGCGAGCAGCGCATCGCGGTTGACGACGGTGCCGCCGAGGTTGGTGGAGTCGGTGACGGTGGCGCCTCCGGCTTCGAGGCCAACGATGGCCAATGCACCGACCACGAACTGCTCGATGAAGTCCTTCGATCCGACGTTGACGTCGATGCCGCTGAAGTCGAGCTCGCTGAGCGAGGCGACCGAGTTGTCACCGTTGTTGGCGGTCTCGCACGTGCCAGAAGTTCCTTCGGCGGGTGCATCAGAGCCGTCGGCGACCTCATCGGTCGTGACGGTCTCGTCGGTACTGCTGTCGCTGTCGCTACCGCAAGCTGCAGCCACGAGAGTAAGCGCCGCGACGCCAGCAAAGAATCGCATTCGGGGGGTAGTAATCATGTGTCGTTCTCCTTGTTGTTTGTTTACGAGGTGTTCCTTCGTTCGAGGACGCGCCGAAGCAGGACCTGCCTCAGGCAGGTCACAAACCCTTGGGCCGGAGCGTCTTCTCGATCAGCGCGGCGATCCAATCGACCGTCAACGCAATGAGCGCGGTCATGACCGCTCCCGTGATCAGTACCAGGTCTCGGCTGAGCTTCAGCCCGGCACTGATCGTTTCTCCCAACCCTCCCCCACCAATGAGGTAGGCAAGAGACGCCATCCCGACAGTGATCACGAGCGCGGTGCGGACACCGGCGAGGATCACAGGGACTGCGAGCGGGAGTTCAATGCTTCGAAGCGCCTGCAGCTTGGTGAGGCCCATGCCGCGGCCGGCTTCGATAACGTTCTTGTCGACCTGTTCGAGACCCACCATCGTGTTGCGCAACACAGGAAGAAGGGTGAACAGGGAGAGAGCCCAGATCGTGGTCCAGGGACCGCGGCCGAGCCAGGCGAAGGCGAGCACGAGCAGGCCGAAAGCGGGAATCGCCTGACCGGACGTGGCCACCGCAAGAATCGGCGTACCAGCGCGCTTGTACTTCGGGCGAGTAAGCAGAATTCCGAGCGGCACTGCCATCATGACGGTGAACAGCGTCGACCACATCGTCAGCGACAGATGTTGTTCGAGCTGCGGGCGAAGGTTCTTGTCCCAGTTGAGCGCGCGTTCGTCTTGGAAGATCTTGTCGGCGTTCTTGACGTAGAGGTACAGCGCGATCGAGCCAAAGACAACGACGAGTGGCGTGAGGATCAAGCCGACATTCGACTTGATCAGACGAATGCCAGTCGGCAGGAGATCAGGGCCGAGGTGCTCGGGTGCCGCAGTCGTCGCTGCGAGGTCGTCCTGCTCGGTGACCTGTTCGGTCGTCGTGCTCACGTGGCGTCAGCTCCTGAACCGATCGAGTCGGCGAGCGCGGCTTCCTGCACAGCGAGATCCTCGTAATGCTTCTTTGCCAGGCCGCGCAGGCGCTTGAGCACGTCGGCGAGACGTTCGATGTCGAGGATTCCCAGGCATCGTCCCTTCTCGTCGACGACAACGGCTTGGCCGGCGTTCGACAGCAACATCTCCTCGAGCGCATCATGCAGCGTGGCGTTGGGCATCACGGTTGCCATGACGGACCCGCCCGCCCGGTTGAGCGGCGTCGCCGTGTCAGCGAGTTGCACATCATTCACCCAACGGATCGGGCGTTGCTCGCGGTCGAGTACGAGCATCCACTTCTCGGGTGAGGCGTCATAGAGCCGCTGAGCTTCGACACGGTCGGTGTCGACGTGCACGATCGGGAAGTCGTCAGACAGATCGAGGTCGTGGACTCGCTCAAAGTTGAGGCCCTTGAGGGTCGCACCGGTGCCGATGAAGTCGCTCACGAAATCGTCGACCGGGTAGGCGAGGATGCGCTCGGGCGTATCGAACTGGCGGATAACCGACTGCTCACCGAGGATCGCGATGTGGTCACCCATCTTGATGGCCTCGTCAATGTCGTGCGTGACGAAGACGATGGTCTTCTTCAGCTCCGACTGCAGCCGGAGAAACTCGTTCTGCAGACGATCGCGAGTGATCGGGTCGATGGCCCCGAACGGCTCGTCCATGAGGAGCACCTCCGGGTCGCCGCCGAGCGCACGAGCCACGCCAACGCGTTGCGCCTGGCCTCCGGAGAGTTCCTTGGGATAGCGATCGCGGAACTCGTTCGGATCGAGGCCGGTCATCTCGAGCAGTTCGTCGACGCGTGCCACTGTCCGCTTCTTGTCCCAGCCGAGGAGGCGGGGCACGGTCCCGATGTTCTGAGCAATGGTCTGGTGCGGGAAAAGTCCGATCTGCTGGATCACGTAGCCGATGCGGCGGCGCAGTTGGTCGGCATTGACGCTCGTTACGTCCTCCCCGTCGAAGATGATCCGCCCAGACGTCGGCTCAATCATGCGGTTGATGAGGCGGAGCGTTGTACTTTTGCCGCAACCGGACGGGCCGACGAGCACGAGGATCTCTCCGACCGGAATCTTCAGGTCAAGGTCGGCCACAGCAGGAATACCAGAGCCCGGATAGACCTTGCCGACGCCCTGCAATTCAATCATCGCGCGCGGCGCGTCGGCGGCGGCGAGCGCGGTCGCCCCGTTCGTGATCGGAGCGGCGACGCTCTGCGTGGATTGTGACGTGGAGGCGGAGGTGCTCATGAGCGGATTCCTTTCGACGTCGTGAACCGACGTACGAGCGAGAAGAAGAGGTCGGCAATGAGTGCCAGGACGATCGTCAACACGACGCCCGTCCACATGCGTTCGACCGAAGTGACATCGGGGAAGCGCTGCAGGCCGTCTCCGATGTAGCGACCGAGGCCTGTGCCGCCGACCAGCGGTGCGATGGCGGCAATGCCGATATTCAAGAGGGTGGCAACCCGGATGCCGGTGAGGATGATCGGCCACGCCAGGGGCAGTTCGACGCGGAGAAGCCGCTGGGTCTTGTTGAGGCCCATGCCCTTGGCGGATTCGATGACGGCACGATCGACGTCCTCGAGTCCAGTGACCGTGTTGCGAACGATCGGCAGGATCGAATACATCACCAGGGCGATGATCGGCCCGCGGTCACCGACGCCGATCGCTGGGATGGAGATGAAGATCGCGAACAGGGCAAGCGACGGGACCGTCAACATGAGCGAGGCGAAGCCGATGATGGTGCCGCGCAATGCGTGAACGCGGTGGACAACCACGCCGAGAACGACCGAGATGACGATGGCGATCGACATCGACATTGCGACAAGCTGGACGTGTTCGACGACCCGTTCGAAGATCGCCGACCATCCCTCGGCGTTCGACATCCACTCCCACCAGCTCTGGTAGGCGTCGGGATTGAAGACCAACGCGGGAAGATTTGCGAAGCCGCTGATCAAGCTGCCGAAGCCACCAATGACATCGTTATCTGCTGCGGTGTCGGCGATGAACAACCATCCGCCGACGACCAGTGCGAACAGCACGATGGCGACCCGCCGGATCGAAACCTTGTCGCGCACCGAGCTGAAACGTGGCTCTGGTGACGGATCTGGTTCAGAAATGTCGACCTCCGAGGGCCGAATCAAAACATCGCTCATGGTGTGGTCTGCCTCAGGTTGGCAGGAGCCGACAAGTTCCATGTGTTGGTCGATGTGTGAGTAAGGATGTGGTCCTCTCGGGGCCGTCGTGGAAGACGTCAGTTCGCAGAATCGGTCACGGCTGCTGCCAGCGATCGCTTCATCTCAACGATACGGATGAGAACGAATCCGACAACCAACGTTGCGTCAGACGCCCAACTCGACACCGCAGCGCGGTGGGCTGACGTTGCGTCGGCGACGATTGTTACAAATGTGTGACGATGTGCGGTCAAAGGTAATCACCCCCGTGATTGACGACGAACGGCTCTCGAATTCCGGCCGTCATGGGGAGCAGCCGATTATGTTGCGTGGTGCGCAGACGGACCCGGTGAGCTGGTGTTTTAACGGCGTCGGGCAGAGTTTGGTCGACATAGTCAGAGGGTTTCGACGCAGACAAGCAAAGTGTTGGGTCGCGTATAACGAATGAGCCTGCTGTCCGGCGACGTGGTCCAGGTGAGGGCTTGTTCGTTGAGGGCGAGGTCGACGCGCACGTAGATCTGGCTTGTTTTCGGGCTCTCGTGGCCAAACCAGAACGCTCGATGTCGGTGTCGGTGTCGATGCCGGTGTCGGTGTCGATGTCGGTGTCGGTGTGGAGGAGCTGCATCGGGCAGGCGTGTCACCGCACCCGTGGCGTGACGTTCTTAGTGATCAGCGACCGGCCGCAACATTTACACCACGGGTCACCCGAACACCGCTGGCAAACGGCCCTGATCGTGTCAACAATCGTGGGCCATCCCGACCCGTCAGGGCCGCGATCAGGCGCCGTCTTGCTCGGCAGTCCAGCCCGGTCGGGGTTGAGTAGTTCAAACGCTCACTCACTGCTCTGGCGCGGCGAATTTACCTTCATGTTGCACATATCCGCCTGTGGTCAGACGTCTTCGGCACTCGACATCGCCACCTGGGTTTCTCTCAACCCCGTTTTGAGGTTAACCGTGAGAGTAACGGACCAAAAACGGCCACGGACGTCCGTGGATCGAATTTCGCATCACCCGAGGGTATGGAGCTTTCAAAACACACCAGCGGACGTTCGTAGACCCATTGGCGGAGATGGACGGGAATCGAACCCGCCGGACGGGGATCGCCCGTCCCAACCGCTTTGAAGGCGGCGGAGCCCACCAGGTACCCAGACATCTCCGTCAATGACGTTAGCTGCCACGTGGCGAACTCGGGACACGCAGCAGCGCTTTCCGCCCCGATTTGCACCGAGTTTGCGGCGCGAGCGCGGCTTGACGCGCAGCCCCGTACTCTGCGGCTACCGACTCTCTCCATGTCGCTCACCCCAACCGCCACGTCGGCAGGGAGAATACATGGTCACGCTCTGTTGGGCCGTCAAAGGCGGCTCGGGAACCACCGTTGTCACGTCAACGCTCGCACTCGAATCCAGGCGGCCGTCGCTGCTCGTCGACCTCGACGGCGAAATCGACACGGTGCTCGGGCTTCCCGAACCCAACCGTCCGGGCGTCGTCGACTGGCTGCTGGGCGACGGGCCAGCAACGCAACTCGACGACCTGCTGACCGACATTGACGACACCACCTTCCTCCTCCCCTGTCGGGCCAGCGGAACAGCGGGGTCAGTGGGGCCTGCGACATCAGTGCCCTTGCCGGGCCGCTGGGCTGCGCTCCTCGCGTGGCTCACCGAGTGGGAGGCACGCTTTGCTGGCGAGGTCTGGATCGATGCCGGCACCGGCACGCCTGCGACGGCATTGGCAAGCGGCATCGAGCAGCGCTGGCTCGTCACTCGGGCGTGCTACCTCTCGCTACATCGAGCAGCGCGATCTCCCATTCGGCCGACCGGCGTATTATTCGTGAGCGGCCACGGTCGACAACTTCGTCCAAAAGACGTCGAGCGATCGGTCGGCGCACCAATCGTGGCAACGATCGCCGACGACCCGCGCATCGCCCGGGCTGTCGACTCAGGGCTGCTTGCAAGCCGACCTCCGCTCATCATCCGCAAAAGCCTCCGAGAGATCGCATGATCGACGAGCAACACGGCTCAGCCACTGCCGGCACGTCGTCGACACCTGACCCTGTGGCGCTCATCTGTCGGCGCCTCGACGACGTCGACGGCGACGTCGCCGAGGCAGCGCGTATCGCGGCGCGCCACGTCGCACCGTTGGCAACCGCCGACGAGCAAACCCGGCTGGCCAAAGCCGCAGTCGCTCGCCTCACGGGCCTCGCGGAACTCGACGAATGGGTCGGCGACGTCACCGTTGACGAAGTCCTCGTCAACGCCGACAACCGCATCTGGATCGACCGGGGTGGTGAGCTGCTGCGAGTCGGCGCGCTCACGAGCCAGCCGCTTGGCAACATCATCGAACGGATTCTTGCGCCGATCGGTCGGCGTCTCGACCTGACCACACCAATTGTCGACGCTCGCCTGGCCGACGGCGCGCGCGTGTGCGCCGTCATCGGCCCGGTCGGCGTCGATGGGGCGAGCCTGTCAATCCGTCGCTTTGCCCGGTCAGCGCGCCCTCTTGGCGCATTCACCGACCCTCTCGGCGTCGAGATTCTCAGTCAGGTCGTCGATCGGCGCTGCAACGTCGTCGTCAGCGGCGCCACGTCGTCGGGCAAGACCTCACTGCTCGCTGCCTTGATTGCCACGCTTCCAAACAACGAACGCGTCGTCGTGTTAGAAGACACTGCCGAGCTCCCCATCGGCGCACAGCATGTTGTGCGGCTCGAGGCCCGGCCGCCGTCACCAGATGGTCCTCCTGCCATCGACCTCAACGACCTGGTGCGTACCGCGCTTCGGCTTCGGCCCGATCGCCTCGTTGTCGGCGAGATTCGTGGGCCCGAAGTTTTGGGCCTTGTGCAGGCAATGAATACCGGCCACGACGGTTCGTTCTCGACGTGCCACGCCAACGGGCCACTCGACGCACTCCTCCGACTGGAATCGCTGGTACTGCAGGCGGCGCCCACCTGGCCGCTCGCGGCGATTCGACAACAGCTGGCACGATCGCTCGACGTCGTCGTCCACATCGGCCGTTCGCGTTCCGACGGCCAGCGTCGCCTCATGTCGATCTGCGAGGTCGGTGCGCCAAACCGCGACACCGAACCGCTCCTCGTCCCGGTTGTTGAACTTGGTCCGGATGGACGCCTCGTACAGGTTGGCGAGCTGCGGAGCCGACGATGAGTACACCATTCGGGGCCCCCGCACTGGCTGCTGTCTTGGCTGCGCTGTTGTGTCTTGCAATCTTCACTGCCGCCGCGATGCAAGCAGGCATTCCACCGCACCGCACGCGGCAGCCAGTCGAGCGCTTCCGAACAGTTGCGTTCGTTACGTCAGTAACGAACGTCCAGGCGCGCTGGCGCCGAAGGCGAGCCGAGCGCACCATCATCTCGGCCGGCGCAGTTGCGGCGTGGTGCGATGCGCTTGCTCGTTCGCTCCGCGCTGGCACCACCTTGCGCTCAGCCCTGATCAACATCGAACCTGCCGACGTTGCTCTTGCTCAACGATCCCGGGCCGTTCGACAGGCACTCGGGCGAGGCGCAACTGTCTCAATGGCAGTCACCGACCTCCATGCCGATCAATCATCGCGACCTCGACCACAGTCTTGTCATCTTGCGCTGGCCGTTGCGGTCTTGGAGGCCTCGGGCAGCATTGGCGGGCCGACGGCCGTATCGCTCGATCGACTTGCCGGAGCGCTGCGGCTCCGTGTTGCTGACGGGCAAGAACGTTCAGCGCACAGCGCGCAGGCGCGGCTTAGTGCACACGTCTTGACGTTCGTGCCGCTGGGCCTCCTCGCCCTGCTCGTGGCCACTGACTCCGGTGTTCGAGCTGTGCTCAGCCAACCCAGCGGCCTCGCCCTCGTGGCGATCGGTCTCGCTCTCAACCTGGCCGGCTGGTGGTGGATGCGCTGCATTGTCGAAGCGAGGGCCTGACGTGTTTGTTCTCATCCCCGCGGCGGCCGCCCTCGCATGCACATGGGTCGCTTCCAAAGGGGCCACGGCGGTCACCAACCCGAGGCGCGCTCCGGCCGCAACCTTGCACGGGGTTCCACTCGCCTCCCCATCACCTCGGTTCGGGAGCACTCATCGTCGCCGCTTCGCCGTCGGGGCCGTCGGGGCCGTCGGGGCCGTCGGCACGGGTGTCTTGCCCGTCGTGATCTTGACCGTCGTCGTCTACGCAGCGGTGCGAACGCGGATATTACTGGTTACTCGCGCAGCCACCGCTGCCCTGGTTGCCGCCC
>JBLIMF010000104.1:0-9051 GCA_047638615.1 Gammaproteobacteria bacterium | reverse complement strand
AAAGGACAAAAATGCCGCGAAGGGCGCCGTGAACCGGCCAGACGTCTCGACGGGTTGGCAGAGGCGGGCGGTAATTCGAACAAGACAGGAAACAGAGAATCGCCGGTGTTGCACTCGCTGATACTCGCGACGTGGAAATCGTGATCACCAACCGACGCGCCACAGTCACCTGCTGACGTGCCCGGTGTGAACGACCGGGTGGCCCGCTACGGGATTCGGCTCGCCTGCTGCCTCAGCCGAGGTTGCAAAGCGCCACTCAATAAGGGTGACGTCGAGCAGGTTGCAGGCGAGATTGCTGAGCAGGGTTTCGCCCGCGGCACATTCGTCTTCCGCCGCGAAGCAGCGAAGGTACACATTGTGAGATCCGGATCGGTCGGACTGTCCCGGATTGTCAACGAACGACGGGTCATGCTGCACCTTCTTCAACCCGGCCTCTTGTCGCTCACAGGTGGTTCGTTTCGCTGGCCGAGCGCAAAGCGGGTCTACAGAATTGCCTCGCCGAGCTGCTTTCGTCGTCGGTAACACCGACGACGAAAAGCCGGAGGTTGTGGGACGTCATTGCGGGATTTGTCCCATTGGCGGACAACAGACGGCATTGGCCCGTTTCTTTGCAACTGCCGCTCGCCGAGGAGCGCTGACGATAGGGCAGACCAATGCCAGCTGTTACGAGGCTCGCCTCCGGACAGGAAGTCCTAGCCGAGCCGGGCCAAGAACGGCACCAAAAAGCCCTGCTACCGGGCAGTCAGTTTGACGTTGGCAATCATCGGATTAATGAGTTCGACCATCTCGGTGATCGCCAACGTCGTCGCCTCCAGAGGAATCGACGCGGATTGGTGATGAGCAACGGTTCTGGCGGCCTGCGCAAAGGCGCAGGTGAGGTGAGGTGAGGTGCAATCGAGCCTGGGCTTGCGGTCGCAATGCTCAACATGCCAGCCACGACCAAGGCGTTCGTCATCTTGGTAATGATCGGCATGATGGCCGGCCTCACTCAATTCGTTGGCTACCTCGCAGCCCTCAACTCGCTGGTCGAGCTCCGCTCGACCAGTTCCGCCCGGGGCACTGCAACGACGCCTTCCACAACGTGAAGTCGGAGCATTCGATCGGGGAAAACCTTCCACCGCGAGTCGGCGGTCGGCTCTGGCTACCGATGTTCGCACTGGCCTTCCTGGGCTGGACCGTGGGATTCGTCCTGGCAATCATCGAGGCAGCAACCGACCGAACCGACGCCGGCACGCTGCAAGACCTCAGTCATCCGGTGCCCGCTTTCATGTTCGTTGGATTCCTCGGGGTTTTCTCGGCGATCACATTTGCCGTTGCCGCGTCCTTGGCCTCTTTCGCCGAGGCGAGGCGACATCCAGGAGACCCGCGGCACCGAGGTCCAGACACTCAAGATGCCCGGGACCGATACGTCGATGCTGATCCTCATAGACATGGGAGCGGGCATCACAGCCAATTTCATCGCCACAAGATCATTCGACGGCGTGAATCCAAACGACATCACCAACTGCGCTACGTGGGGTGCGGCGTCGGCGGGGCTTCGGCGAATGGGCGTGGCCACGTACCTCATCGGTGTCGCTTTCGGACTTGGCGCCATCATCGAGGTGGTGCGTTTCCGAACAATCAGAATCCGTGAGGTCCCGCCGGCCCACGACCGCAACGACCACTGAGCCGACGAAAAAGCCAGGTGCGGCAACACTCTGAGCGGCCCCACCTGCAACGCGTGAGGTCGCTGTCCACGAATCACTTGAGCACCATCGTTCCAGGAGGAGCGGCGGGCTCGTACTCTCCATCATTGGAATGAACGCCAACAACACATACGAAGCCGACCAGATTCAAGCGCTCAGCGGCCTCAGCCATGTCAGGGCCAGGCCCCTCATGTATCTGGGGTCGGCTGGCGTCGGAGTCGCCGGGCTCCACCATCTCATCTGGGAGATCGTCGACAACTCCGTCGATGAAGCAATGGCCGGACACGGCAACCGCATTGAGGCCACGCTCCATCGCGACGGCTCGGTCTCCGTCCACGACAACGGTCGAGGCGTTCCGGTCGGCAACATGAAAGACGGCCCCCACAAAGGTCGCTCAGCGCTCGAAGTGGTGCTCTGCGAAACCAACGCTGGTGGCAAGTTCGACTCCGAGAGCTACAAGGTCTCCGGCGGTCTCCACGGCGTGGGTGCATCCGTCGTCACCGCACTGTCCAGCAAGATTTCCGCCGAGGTCCGTCGAGAGGGCAGCGTCCACCGCCTCGTGCTCGCTACGAAGAAAAGCCGCAAAGGCGACGCTGAGCCTGGCGTGGCGATTGAACCCATTCACATCGTGCGCAAGTGCGCCAAGAGCGACACCGGCACCATGATCAGGTTTTGGCCCGACCTCGCCCTCTTCCACGACGACCACGGCGTCGCATTCGGCCAGCCCCAATGGTCGCTTCGCATCATCGCCGACCGGTTCCGCCACAAGAGCTTTATTCATCCCGGCGTCACGTTTGCCGTCATCGACAACCGCGACGGCGCCAAAGAACTCTCCGAATGGTGCTCGACCGGCGGTGTCGCTGACCTCGTGACCGAGATGACCGCCGACACCGGGCTTGTCGCGCCGGTTGTGTCATTTCAGGGAGAGGATGGCGACATCACCATCGATGCCGCGATTGCATGGACCGTCGACGGCCGCGACACCAGCATCGGGTTCGCGAACGGAGTCGCAACGCCGGAGGGCGGCACGCATATCAACGGATTCCGAACCGCTGTCACCGAGTCGGTCCAGAACTACATCGGCGACCGCGACATGTTGAAAGACAAAGAGTCCCAACCGAACACTCGAGACATCTTCGCCGCCGGTCTCATGGTCGCCTCCATCATGCTGCCCGGCCCACAGTTCGCTGGGAACGCAAAGTCGAAGCTAATGAACCCCGAGGCCACGTCTCGAACGCGTGCGATCGTCATGCCCGCCATGGCACGTTGGCTCGAGGAGAACCCCGAACCAGCAAAAAAGATCGCCGAACTCGCTATCTCCTCGATGCGGTCCCGAACCAAGTCCAACGCCGAACAGGCAGCCGTACGCGCGTTGCTCGGCAAAGGCAACAAGTCCCGCAACGGACTCCCGGCAAAGCTGCGTGACTGCACCTTCAAAACCGACCGACCCACCGAGCTACTCCTCGTGGAAGGCGAGTCGGCAGGTGGCACCGCAATCGACGCCCGCGACCCGTCTTTCCAGGCAATCCTGCCATTGCGCGGCAAGCCGTTGAACTCGTATCGCGAGTCGATCGGCCGAGTCGTCAAGACGATGGCCGACCTGATCTTGTCGATGGGTTGCGGAATCGGCGATGACTTCGATCTCGACAAGCTCCGCTACGACCGCGTCGTCGTGCTCGCCGACGCCGACGACGACGGACTGCACATTCGCGCACTTATTTTGGCATTTCTGTACACCTGGTGCCCCGGCCTCGTCGAGTCCGGGCGGCTGTTCTACGCGCTGCCGCCACTGTGGACGACCGTGCATCGGGGCGAGCGGATTTACATCGAAGACGATGCTGCAATGCGCGTGTGGCGAGCCGAGAACCCCACCCACAAAGCCCACATGGGCCGCTTGAAGGGGCTCGGCGAGATGGACGCCGACGAACTCCGTTCCGTCATGGGAACCGACCGCAAGATCGGCGTCGTCAACATCGAGGACCCGGCCAACCTTGCTCGCCTCGCAGAGCATCTCTTTGGTCCAAAGTCCGAACTCCGCAAAGCGTGGTACCTCGAAAGGTCCGGCGAATCCCTGACCGTTGGAGGGGCCAACTGATGGCCCGCAAAAAGAAGACCGCCAGTCGCGTCGAGTTCACCGAGACGATCATCGAACTGTCAGCTGGAGATCAGCTCGACCGCGACTACTTCGCTTATGCGCGAGCAGTTGTCGAAGATCGGGCAATCCCTGCCGCAGCCGACGGGCTGAAGCCAGTTCATCGCCGGATCCTGTGGGATATGTGGACTCAGCGGCTCATGCCCGACCGGCCATTCGTCAAGACTGCCCGCGTCGTCGGCGACACGATGGCCTTGTTCCACCCGCACGGCGATGCCTCGATTGCAGACGCACTCGCACGTCTCGCTCAACCGTTCTCAAACCTCGTGCCACTCCTGGACTTCCACGGCAACGTTGGTTCACCCGACTTCTCACCCGCAGCGCCGCGCTATACCGAAACCAGGCTCGGCCAGTTCGGCCTCATGTTGCTCAACGAAGTCGACCAGGGCGTCGTGCCTATGGTCGAGAACTACGAAGGCTCAACCATCGAGCCGACGGTGCTCCCCGCTGCCTATCCCAACTTGCTCGTCAACGGGGCCAACGGCATCGCCGTTGGCCTGTCGTCGTATCTGCCACCTCACGACCCTCGCGAAGTGTGCCAGGCAGCGTTAATGCTCCTCGACCGCAAGTCGGCCAGCATCGACGAACTCATGGCCGTGCTGCCCGGGCCATCATTCCCGTCCGAATGCACTGTCACCAACGGCGACGAACTCAACGACATCTATCGCTCTGGCCAAGGCCGCGTCGTGGTTCGCGGGGCGTGGTTCGTCGAACCTGTCGGACGCGGCCGTCAACAAATCATTATCACCTCACTGCCGTATGCCGACACGACCCTCGGGTCCGTCGAGAAGTTCGTCGCTCAGGTTGGGGACGCACTCGACAACGGCGACCTCGCCGGGATCACAGCGTTCAACGACGAATCGTCGAACGGTCAGACCCGTATCTCGGTGGAGCTCGCAGCGGGCGTGAACGCCGACATGATCATTCCCGGCCTGCTGCGATTCACGAACCTGCAGGTCACCAACAAGGTCCAGATGCACTTTCTGGACGAAAATGACACCGTCCGGCTTTACAACTTGCGGAGTGCCCTGCAGGCGTGGATCGCACATCGTATTCGTGTCGTCGTGTCCCGCTCCGAGTACCGGTTGTCAAAGATTGCTGAGCGCCTGCACCGGCTTCGCGGGTTCCTTGCCGTGCTCGTCGACATTGACGAGACCATCAGGATCGTCCGCACGTCGAAGACTCGACCCATTGCCCGCGAGCGCTTGATTGAACGGTTCGCGATCGATGAGGCCCAAGCCAACGCTGTCCTCGATCTGAACCTCGGCCAGCTCACCGAGGACGCCGTCATCGAGTTCCAGACCGAAACAACGGCCCTCGAAGCCGAGCAGGCAAAACTCGAACGGCTGCTGTCTTCGGAGACTCGCCAGCGCACCCAGGTGGCCCGCGAGCTGACCGAGACGATGGACTCGTTCAAAGACCTCCCCGAGCGGGTTACGACGATCACCACCGAGAGCGCTCCGAAGGTGTCGAAGGCCCAGATGGTCTTCGACGTCCCCACGACCCTCTACCTCGACGCTGCCGGATGGATGCAAGCAATCGGGCAGGGCTCGAAGGCCAAACCAAAACTGGTCCCGCTGCACACGTTCAACACGACGACCGCGACAACGCTCGTCGCGCTGACCGACAGCGGCCATCTGTTCCGCACCCTCGTTGCCAGCGTCGGTGAGAAGCCGACCGCCGCGGCCAGTGTGTTGCCAGGCCTGGCGGGTGAACCGATTCGCTGGTGGCTCGAGCCTGACCTGCCAACCGACCTGCTGCTCGTCATGTCGGACGGTCAGGTGAAACGCATTGCGACCGAAGACTGCGAAGGCGGCGACCGCAAGGGCGGCATCTCGATTGTCAAACTGGCAGCCGGTGCCCGCGTCGTGGCGGTGGAAGCGTTCGACGACAACGCTCACATTCTCGTCGCCACGTCGGACGGGCAAGGCATTCGCTTCGCTCCCGACGGTCTGCGCCCGATGGGCCGGACAGCGGCCGGCGTGCGGGGCATCAAGACCGACGCCAAGGTCATCTTCGGTGGCGTCCCAGCCATCGGCGATGTGCTTCTCCTCACCACCACGAAGGGAATGGGCAAACGCTGCGACCCAGGCGAACTGCCCGAGCAGAACCGTGGCGGCAAAGGCGTGCGCGTCATGCCTGCTGGTAAGTGGGGGCCGCTTCACACCGGAGCACTGACCAACGCCAGCGACGTCCTCGTGTTCGACGCCGGAGACAGCACCGAGCCGACCTCAGTGTCAGTCGGTGCGTTCCCGCAGACAGCCCGCGACGCCAAGCCCGGAAAGATTCGCGGTCACAGCGCAATCATCGACCGCATCATCAGTTAGCCGAGTTGGCCATCGGTCAGCTGCGCGATCTGTTGCTTGACGAAGGTGACGATCTCCCTGTCGCGTAAGGACGCGCCCATTCGGACAGCGTCGGCGAAGATCGCGGGTCCGAGCAGCGATCTCACCTCTGCGACGCTCCCGGAAAGGCGTTCGGCCTCCGCCGGTGCGATCGGCATGGCCTCGGCCGCTCCAACGGCGGCGAGTGCTCCGTGCAGGACCGCTGCCGGCTCAAGCACTCCGAGGTCGACCAGAATTCCGAGAACGCGGCGGATCGACAGCCATTGGTTGGCCCAGTCGCCTCCTCGGTACCAGGTATCAACGACCTCGGCATACCCGGCGAGGGCCAGCAGGTGCTCCCCCTGATGCGCTCTGAGTGAGTGCACCTCGGTCAGTGCGAACGCCTCTATCCACCGGTTTCCTGCCTCGGCGCCGACACGCGCCGCACGCTGGAGAAGTTCGAGGGCCTCGACGGGATCGGTGCTCTCCAGCGCGAGACCAAGCGCATAGTCGGCTTGGGCGCGAGCGGTTGGTGACCCCACCGCATCGGCCGCAGCTCGCGCCTCGCCGGCCAGGACAGCCCCGCGGATCTCGTCGCCAACGCTCGTCTGGCCGACCGACTGCATGTACAAGGCGTGGGCGATCCCGCCGGGGCTTCCCGCCTGGCGGGCCGATAATTGCATGCGGTCCATCCAATGCATCGCTTCTTCGGTCTGCTCCATGTAAAAGAGGGCGTTGCCGAGCACCCGCTCAGGAAGGGCACTGGTCGAGAATTCTGAACCTCCGGAGGCATCGAGTGCGCGACGCGCGAGGTCAACAGCGGTCTGCATGTCACCGCGCACGAACCTGCCATACGCCGACACCGCGAGCGCCGTCGGGAAGTCCGCCATGCCGGCCGCATCTGCCAAAGCGGTCGACGCGTCAGCCCACGACGTGATCTCGTAGTTGACACTCCGAATGGCGAACTCCCGCAACGATGAAACGAGCCGCAGCGCGCTGAAGGCGTCCTGGCGCTGCAGGGCAATGAGGTGCGCAGCGCGGAAGTTGGCGAAGTCACGGTCGAGCGCAGCCGACCACACCGCCTCCTCGGGGCCGTCCAGCCCAACCGCGCCGCGCTCGGCCACATCAGCAAACCAGCGCAGGTGGGAATCCTCGGTTGCTGCAAGCAAGCCGCGGCTACGCAGGTGATCGAGCCCGAACTCGCGGAGCGGCTCGAGAACGCGGTATCGCGAGGTGCTCGGATCGACAAGCACGATCATCGACTTGTCGACAAGGCTGGCAACCTGACCGACCACAGACATCGCTCCCTCGGCAACACCACAAACCGATTTGGCTGCGGCGAGGTCGAACCCGCCTGCAAAGACGGCGAGTTGCTCGAAGATGATCTGCTCGTCAGGCGCGAGCAGGTCGTACGACCACTTGACTAGGTCGTGAATCGTTCGCTGTCGACCGTCGGCGCCGCGCTGCGTCTGGCCCAGCATCTCGATGCGGTCGTGCAGCCCGCTCGACAGGACATCGATGCCGATCGTCCGCAGGCGGGCGGCAGCCAACTCCAACGCCAGCGGAATGCCGTCGAGCCGCCGGCAGACCTCGGCGACCGCGACCGAGTTCGCGTCGCTGAGCGCGAACCCCGGCGTTGTTGCTGCGGCTCGGCTCACGAACAGTTCGACCGCCGCCGACCGACCGATCTCAGCGGTCAGATCCGAGCCCTCCGGAGGAACGGCAAGCGGTGCGAGCAGCTCGATGAACTCGCCCGCCAGCCCAAGCGACTGCCTGCTCGTCGCAAGGATTCTCAGGCCCGGACAGGAGGATCGAAGGCGATCGACAAGTGGAGCAAGAACATCGGTGACATGTTCGCAACTGTCGAGCACGAGCAACGACCTGCTCGGCGCGAGAAATTCGGCAATCGTCGCTTCGATCGAGCGGTGCTGACGCTGCTGGACATCAAGCGCCTGGGCAATCAACTGAGCCGTACCTGCAGGATCACGCAGCGAGCCGAAATCGACGACTGAAACCCCATCAGCGAAGTCGTCGACAAGCCGTCCAGCGACCCGCAGCGCGAGGCGGGTCTTGCCGACTCCGCCCGGGCCGGTGATCGTGATGAGCGGTTGGTCCTCGATTGCCGCGATCAGTACCGCCACATCGGGGTCGCGACCAATGAACGACGTCGCGCCAAGCAGCGCCGGGGCAGCAACGCTGACTCTCGAATCAGGCGGCGTTGCACCTCGGGCGAGCAGCGCAGGATCGTCCGCGAGGATCTGCGCCTCAAGCTCGCGCACAGCGGGAGAGGGATCGAGTCCGGCTTCGTTGGCGAGCATCGTGCGGAACTCATTTGCCCTTCGCAATGCCTCGGCCTGTCGCCCGGTGCGATAGAGGGCCAACATCAGCAGCCGCCAGTAGCACTCGCGTAACGGATGCATGCTGACGAGGGATTCGAGTTCTCCGACCATCGTTGCTGGATGATCGGTTCTCATTTTGACGTCGGCCCACTCGTCGGTCGCAGCCAACCTGAGCTCGTCGAGCCGAAGAGCCTCGCCACGCACCTCGGGCCGGTCAGCGAACTCGCCGAATGCGAGACCGTGCCAGAGCCCGAGCGCCTCGTCGAGCACTGTGGCGCAGGCCACCGGTTCGACGGTTCGCGATCGAACGAGCAACCGCTCGAATCGACGCGCATCGAGCTCACCGGCCCCTGTCTCGAACCGATAACCCCCTGCGTCATGGGTGATCGAGAAGTCGGGTGCCAGGATCGAACGCAGACGGGACACGGAACTCTGGATCGTTGCCGTCGCAGACTTCGGAGCATTCTCTGCCCAGAGCGCCTCAACCAGCCGGTCCACCGACAGGCGGGCGCCGCTTTGCGCGACGAGAATCGACAACAGGAGCTGTGCCT
>JBLIMF010000103.1:0-9054 GCA_047638615.1 Gammaproteobacteria bacterium | reverse complement strand
TGCTGACGTTCTGTGCGATCCTGGCGACGACAGCACCGACCGAACCTGGTCCGATCGCGGTGGGTACGTCTCTGGCTTTGACGACGTGTTCGACGCCACCGGCTTCGGTCTCCCTGCCGGTGAGATCGCTGGGCTTGACCCGGTCTTCCAGTGGACGTTCCACACTGCACGAGAAGCACTTCGCGACGCCGGCTACGCAGAAAACGATGCAACGCGCTTCGGTGCGGTGTTCGGCAACCTGTCGTTCCCGTCGGCGAGCATGGCGGCGTTTGCTCAGGAGGTCCACCTCCCTGACGGTGACCTTGTTGATGCCCGCAACCGGTTCATGTCCGGGCTCCCGGCGCTCATGCTGGAACGCGCGCTCGGCCTGGGTGCCGGCGCAATGGCGCTCGACGCGGCGTGCGCAAGCAGCTTGTATGCAATCAAGCTGGCATGCGACCGCTTACACGACGGTGATGCCGACCTGATGCTGGCCGGCGCGGTGAACTGCGCCGACGACCTGTTCATTCACCAGGGCTTCACCGCACTCAACGCGTTGAGCCCGACAGGCCAATCCCGGCCGTTCCACCCTGACGCCAACGGTCTCGTTCCAGCCGAGGGATGCGGTTTCGTGGCGCTCCGTCGGCTGGACGATGCAGTGCGCGATGGCGACACGATCCACGGCATCATTCGCGGCATTGGGCTCTCGAACGATGGCCGCGGACGAGGCATGCTTGCTCCGGCAGTCGACGGCCAAGTCCGAGCAATGCAAACGGCGGTCGACGTCGCTGGACTCACGCCGAACGACATCTCACTGCTCGAATGCCACGCAACGGGAACAAGCGTCGGCGATGCCACCGAGATCGAGTCGAGTGCGCGCGTCTATGCGGGCTGCGCCGACCTCCCGATCGGCTCGTTGAAGTCCAATACCGGGCACCTCATCACTGCGGCGGGTGTTGCCGGGGTGATCAAAGTCATCGAGGCAATGCGCAATGAGGTGCGGCCTCCGACACTGCATGTCGACAACCAACTAGCTGCGCTCGGCGACTCTCCATTCCGTGTGCTCGGTGCAGCCGAGCCCTGGGCCCGGGGTGATGTTGCTGACGGCGTGCTCCGGGCAGGCGTCTCGGCCTTCGGGTTCGGCGGCAACAACGCGCACCTCGTCCTCGAAGAGCCGACAACTGCAGCACAGCTTGTGGCCGATCGTGCGGAGTCGACGGAGCCGGACGACGCTGTGCAGGCCATGCCGATTGCCATCGTCGGCATTGGCATCGCAGCAGCTGGCGCGGTCGGACTGCCAGCTTTCAGCGACGCTCTGCTGCGTGACACCCCGTGCCTCGACGCAGATGGCGTCGGGCGACTGCCCGACATCGAACTCCAGCTCTCCGCTCAGAAGTTCCCACCAAACGATCTGAAGGCAGCACTCAGCCAGCAACTCGCGATGCTGCAGGTCGCCGACGAGGCATTGGCTGACACCGCAACGCTGCCAACCGCCACCACCGGCATCTACGTCGGGATGGGCACCGACCCCGAAGCCGCCCGGTTCGGAACCCGCTGGCGGCTTGCTGCTCAACATGACGGCACATCTCAGTCGCTGGCTGAAGCGCGCGATCTCGTTGGCCCATCGCTTACTGCTGCCGGCGTGCTCGGCACGATGCCGAACCTGGTTGCCAACCGGCTGAACAGTCAATACGACGTGTCCGGTCCGAGCTTCACCGTCAGCGGTGAGGAACACAGCGGGCTTGACGCGCTCAGGATCGCGGCGCGAGCACTCCGCTTCGGCGACATCGACGCAGCGCTCGTCGGCGCAGTTGACCTCTCCTGTGACCCGGTGCACATTGCCGCTGCGGGAACTGCGCTCACCGAGGACCGATGCGTTCCTGGCGATGCGGCCGTCATGCTCGTGTTGAAGCGACTCGATGACGCCGAGCGCGACGGCGACACGGTGTATTCACTCGTGTGCGATGTGCTGTGCGGCCAAGACGGCAACGCTGTCGATCCCGGGTCGGTGAGCGACCTCCGTCTGGGTCTGGGTGACGACGTTCGGTCGATCACCGACCTCTTCGGCCACGCTCACGCAGCCTCAGGCCTGGTGCACGTTGCAGCAGCAGCCGTCATGCTGCACCACCGGGTGTCGCGTGGCGATGTTCCGTTGATCGCGTCGAACCCTGAGCAAGGCACCGGCTTACCTGATGGCGCTGGCCCGCGAACCGTGTCGGTCGAGACGACCGCCATGGATGGTGTTGTGTGCCGCTCGGTGCTCCTTGCTGAAGCAACGAACCATCTCGCACCGAGCCGAACAGCACCACCTGCGTTGCACGTCTATTCGGGCGCCGATGCAGCAGCAGTCCTCGAAGCCCTGAGGGACGAACGCGAATCGTCTGAGGGCCCAGCCCGACTTGTGATCGTGGCCGACGATGCCGAGCAACTCGCCGATCGAGCTGCACGAGCCGAGCAGCACATCACTGCGGGGAAACCGGCCGGAACCGGTGTGCACTTCGCTGCAGCACCAATCGAAGGGGAGCTGGGTTTTGTGTTTACCGCCGGGGGAGCCGCATACAACGGCATGGGCGCTCAACTGTTGCGGGCACTTCCCGAGTCGATCACGCCGATTTCGAGCAACTTCCCGCTCGGTCATGTCTCTCACTGGGTCAACGATCCGGACCACGTGCCGCTGCCCGCCGATTATCTGTGGGGTACGGCGCTCCTCAGCCAAGCACATGCCGAGATCACCCTCGGTCTGCTCGGCCTCAAGCCGTCAGCGGCGATCGGCTATTCATCAGGTGAGAGCAACGTGCTTTATGCCTTCGGCGTATGGCGCGACATGGACGCAATGCGGCGCGAGATCGACGAGTCGGGAATGCTCACCAATGAGATCGCCATCGACTTCGATGCCGTCGCCCGGGCGTGGAACGTCGACCGAGCCGACTGGGCTGTGTGGAACGTGCTCGCTCCGATCGACGATGTGCGCGCCGCAATTGCCGACGAGCCCCACGTCCACCTCATGCTGATCAACACCGAACGCGACCTCGTGATCGCCGGTGACGCGCAAGTGTGCAGTCGGATCGTCGACACCTTTGGAGCGCAGCGCTGTCGCCCGGTCGGATACAACCTTGCCTGCCATGTCCCAGAGGTTGCCGCCGCGTTCCACCAGCCGTGGCTCGACGTCCATACGCGTCACGTCACTCCCGCACCAGGGGTCAGGTTCTATTCGAACGGTGTTGGTGGGGCCTACGACGTCAGCACCGAGAACTGTGCTGCAGCGATCACGCGGCAAGCCGAGACGACCGTCGACTTCCCTGCGACAATCCGCGCGGCCTACGACGATGGCGTTCGGATCTTTGTCGAGCATGGTCCGGCCGGCGCATGCACCAACTTCATTCGCGAGATCCTGGGCGAAGATGTTCTTGCGCTGCACCTCGACCGCCGCGACAGCAGCATTGGGCAACTCTTCGATGTGTGCGCGGCTTTGGTCGCCGTCGGTGTCGAGGTTGATCACGACGCGCTCACTGCCAGGCTGAGCCAGCACACGCCTGAGCGCAGCGCCGTCGACGGCCCGATGATGTCGTTCCCTGCTCACCGAGCGCCCGTCCGCCGGAGCACACAGCTCGTGGTTGCCCACCAGACGATGGCGCCTGCACCAGCACTGCCCTCGATGTTTGACTCGATGGCGGAATGCGACCGGGCGACCGAGGAAGTACCAGACACCACCGCAATCGATGAGCCGGTGCACGCCGCTGTGGCGGCACCTGTTGCCCAACTCCCGAGCGCAGTGCCTCGGCACTCGGTCGCCGCCAGCGCGGCGGATGTGATGCAGGAGCAGATCACGGCGATGGCCTTCATGCACCAGAGCTTCGTGGCGCAGCAGGCCGCCATTCACGAGCAGTTCCTCGCTGCCCGGGCCAGCGCACTCGACCTGCTGTCCCATGTTGGGGTGACGCAACCCGCACTGCAGCCGATCATGCAGCCCGCACTGCAGCCGATCATGCAACCCGCACTGCAGCCCGCTTCGGTTGCGGCGCAGCAGGTCGTGGCCCAGCCAGCCCCTGGCCCCCCGCTCCCGCCTGCGCCGACCACGCAGCCAGCCCCACCGGCTCCGAACGTCGAACGGCATCCCGGTCCAAAATGGGAGAGGGCGGAGCTGGAGATCCATTCATCTGGACGGATCTCCGCACTGTTCGGAACACTCTTCGAAGCCCAAGACCAGTACGCCGTGCAGTGCCGTATGCCGGAACCGCCGCTACTGCTCGCTGATCGGGTCACTGGCATGGTCGCTGACGCCGGAGTGTTGGGTGTCGGGACCATCTGGACCGAAACCGACATCGAGCCAGGTGCCTGGTACCTCAACGGCGGATACATGCCGGCCGGGTTCATGATCGAGTCAGGTCAGGCCGACCTGATGCTGATCAGCTATATGGGCATCGATCTCCTCAACAAGGGCGAGCGGTCGTATCGCCTGCTTGGCTGCACGATGACCTACCACGGTGACCTTCCGACGGTTGGCGACACTCTCGAGTACGAGATCCGAATTACGGGCCATGCCAAGCACGGTGATATCCGGCTGTTCTTCTTCGAGTACGACTGCATCGTCGATGGCGAGCCGCGTCTGACCGTTCGTGATGCGCAGGCTGGCTTCTTCACGAAACAAGAACTCGCCGACGCACTCGGTGCCCTCTGGACCCCCGAATCAGCGCAGGCCAGCCTGCGTGTTGACGCACGTGTCGACGCGCCTGCAATTCCTTGTGCCAAGTCGGCATTCACCTCCGATGAGGTCCGAGCCTTCAGCGAAGGGCGTGTCATCGAGTGCTTTGGGCCGGGCTTCGAGTGGACCGAAACGCACACCCGTACGCCGAAGATTCAGGCTGGTGACCAACTCTTCATCGATGAGATCACCCACTTCGATCCAACCGGTGGCCCATGGGGACGCGGCTTCATGCGCTGCGAGTCGGCCATTGCGGACGATGCGTGGTTCTTCGATGGGCACTTCAAGAACGACCCGTGCATGCCAGGGAACTTCATGGTTGAAGCATGCATCGAAGCGATGTCGTTTTACCTCGCGGCACTCGGCCACACGGCTCGTGTCGATGGCTGGCGGTTCCAACCGCTGCCGGAGCAACCCTTCGAGTTGAAGTGTCGCGGTGAGATCAACCCGCAGACCGATCGGGTGGCCTACGAGCTCTATGTCGAAGAGGTGTGGGACGGCCCGCACCCCACAATTATTTGCGACGTCCTCGGATTCGTCGACGGCAAAGCCGGATTCCACGCGCACCGTCTCGGCGTCGAACTCGTCCCAGGGTGGCCGCTTACCTCGATGCCTGAAGTGTGGGAGAACGTGGTCGAACCGGTCGCTGTCGCCACCGACGCGACAGGGTTCCCATTCGACTGGAAGGCAATGATCTCATGCGCGTGGGGCAAGCCGTCTGAAGCGTTTGGGTCGATGTACGAGGCGTTTGACGTCAGCCGGAGATCTCCTCGGTTGCCGGGTGAGCCGTATCATTTCATCAGTCGTGTCACCCAGATCGACGGCGACCTCGATGACTGCAAGGCCGGTCTTGAGATCGTCTGCGAATACGACATCCCTGACGACGCCTGGTACTTCGATGAGAACGGCGCCGAGACAATGCCGTTCGCTGTGCTGCTCGAAGCCGCACTGCAGCCCTGCGGCTGGGTCGCGTCCGCAGTGGGCTCGGCGAACAACATTGATGAAGACTTACTCTTCCGCAATCTCGACGGCACGGGCACGGTGGTCGAGGAACTCACGCGGACATCCGGCACGCTGTCGACGCACGTCAAGCTCACGAGTGTTTCGCGCGCTGGTGGGATGATCGTCGAAGGGTTTGAAGTCGTCTGTTCCCTCGGTGATCGGGTTGTGTACACCATGGAGACAGTCTTCGGATTCTTCCCACCGGAAGCCTTTGAAGACCAGGTCGGCTTGCCGGTCACCAGCGACCACCATGCACTCAGCGAGCTGGTTGCTGCGCAGACAGCACCGAAGACCGACCTTACTGTGCGGCCTGAACGGTTCTGTTCGGGCACAGCCCGTCTGGCCAACGAAATGCTGCTGATGGTCGATCGAGTCGCCCACTTCGAAACGCAGGGCGACGCCGGGCTCGGTGTCATCGTGGGGGAGAAAGACGTCGACGTTTCCGAGTGGTTCTTCAAGGCCCACTTCTTCCAAGACCCGGTGCAGCCGGGCTCACTCGGGGTCGAAGCACTTCTCCAACTGCTGCAGTACTTCATGCTCGACAAAGGGATGGACACAGACGTCGAAGATGCACGGTTCGAACCGATGCTCCTCGGCGCGCCGATGGCCTGGAAGTACCGCGGCCAAGTCACACCGAAGAACAACATGATCACGACGGTGATGGAGATCACCGAGGTCGGCGCGGACGACCTTGGACCGTTCGTCATTGGCGCCGGTTCGCTCTGGTGTGACGGACTGCGTATCTACGAGGTGTCGAACATGGGGATGCGCCTGGTGTCAGGTGTGCCGAGTGATGCGGCTCTGCCTGCTGACTCAGCCGTTGTGGTTGACCGGCAAACGGTGCATCCGGTCGCGCCGATGACGGTGCAGTCGGAACTCGCTGTCAGCGTCGGCCTCTCGCACCATCCGCAACTGATGGATCATGCTGTCAACGGCGTCCCTGTCGTGCCGGTTGTTTTTGTGATTGAGTGGTTTGCCCGTCTCGCTGCTGCGAACTGCCCACATCTGCATCTCGCTGGACTGACTGACCTCCGTGTGCTCAGCGGCCTGATCGCTGAGAACTATTTCAGCGGTGGCAGCCTCAACGTGGTCGCTGCAGTGATCGACTCAGAAGCCAGTGGCCAAGGCCGGGAGCTGACCTTGCAGCTCACGAATACAACGACTGGCCGAGCCCACTACCGATGTACGGCATACATGGCTCCGGCTGCTCCGTCAGCTGTCAGCCTCGCCGACATCGAGCCTGTAGAAATGGTGGGCAGCGAGCCGTGGTCGTCTGAGATTTACTTCGGCGATGTCTTGTTTCACGGGCCGGCATTCCGTGTGATCGAAGAGATCGTCGGTGTGTCTGAGTTGGGCATCGATGCGCGCTGCTGGGGCGTCAGAGCGGTCGGTTGGCCGAACGAAACATGGACTTCGGATCCGGCGCTGCTCGACGGTGCGTTGCAACTTGCACTGCTCTGGACCGAACGCCAACTCGGCCTGGCGTCACTACCGACCGGAATTGGGACGGTGCGATTACTCTCCGAGCCGACGTTTGGGCAACACACGATGTCGCTCGTTGGCCGCCGCAAAACGAAGCATATGGTCGTGTGCGACGTCGATATCCGCTCAGCAGCTGGCGAGGTTGTCGCCCAACTCGAGGGCATCGAAACCCACGTCATCGCGCAATCAGCACCGCAACCAGAAGACTGACTCGAAGATTGTGGATCGTCAGGCGTCGTTGGTCACTCCGAGATCCTGACAGACTCGTCAGATCGCCGACGAAGGAGCCACATCGATGTCAAACGACGAACTGATCGCAGCAGCACGAGAAAACATTTCGCAGTCGTATGCGCCGTTCTCGAAATTCAAGGCGGGCGCAGTCGTTCGCTGCACCGATGACCGAATGGTGCTCGGAGTCATTGTCGAGAACGTCTCGCTGGGGCTTTCGATGTGTGCCGAGCGCGTGGCGATGTTCGCCGCTGTCGCCCAGGGCACGCGGCCCGTCGCGCTCGCACTCGCGGCACCCGACACTGACGGGGGCCCGACGTGGCCATGCGGCGCGTGTTTGCAAGTCGGTCTTGAACTCGGCGGCTCCGACATGCTGGTTGTCGTGGGCAACAACAAAGACGGCCCGGTGCAGCACTCCACGATTGGGGAACTGCTCCCGCGCGGCCCCCACGTGGACGTCTGAGCGCACCCGCCCTCAGAAGCAGCTGCCACAGCGCTCGGGGTCGGAACGGAGGGCTTCGAAATTGGTGGTCATGATGTGTGTTATCCAACTGCGCTGGGCTCCAACCATGCGACTCGCTCAGTGTTCAGGTCGTCGTGGGAGAATGCTGGAATGGCAGTCAACAGTCGTCTCACGGTCGCCGATTTTCGAGCGAGCAAAGGGTCACGGCAGTACACCGACGTCTACGTGTCGAACGCTGACGAAGCCGCTGCTGCAGCAGATGGTGGGATCGACATCGTCACCATCCAGGACTCTCAGATGAGTAGCGAGATGCGATCTGCTGCAGGCAGTGCCTTCATTGTGGTCGGTCTCGACTACGGCCAGGTTGTCACAACCAACGACTACCTGCGTGCAGCGTTCTCCGCGATCAACGACGGCGCCGACGCGTGCTGGTGTGCCGCGTCGCTGCAAACTATTGAGCGATTGGCCGCCGAAGGCATCCCGGTTGTGGGCCATGTTGGCCTGATTCCACCGCGTCGCACCTGGACTGGCGGGTTCAAGGCGGTGGGTAAAACAGCGAGCACGGCGATGGAGGTCTGGCAGCAGACGGTTGCTCTGGTCGATGCTGGCGCCTTTGCCGCCGAGATCGAAGTCGTGCCCGAGCCAGTTGCCACGGCGATCAGTGCGAAAACGAGCCTCGTGATGATCTCCATGGGCTCCGGCCCGAACTGTGATGCGCAGTATCTGTTCAGTGCCGACGTCCTCGGTACCAACACTGGCCACGTCCCGCGACACGCGAAACAATACGCCGACCTGCGAGGCGAGCTCGATCGAATCCAAGAGATGCGGGTGGCTGCCTACGCCGCATTTGTCCATGACGTTGCCTCGGGCGGTTTCCCCGACGCAGCGCGACTGGTCGGCATCGACCCCGCCGAACTGGCGACGTTCGCTGCGGCCCTCGACGCAGAAAAATGACCACACCTAGCACCATCGAAACTGAGCGGCTGTTGCTCCGCCCGTTCCAGGAGGCCGACTTCGAGCCGATGGTCGACTTCTACGCCGACCCGATCTCTGAGTTCTATGGTGGGCCCTGCAGCCGAGAAGAGGCGTGGCGGAAGTTTGCTGTGTATCCAGGGCACTGGGCGCTGCGCGGGTACGGCCCCTGGGCGGTCGAAGTGAAGGCAACCGGACGATTCGCTGGTGTCTGCGGCCTGTGGAA
>JBLIMF010000102.1:0-9064 GCA_047638615.1 Gammaproteobacteria bacterium | reverse complement strand
CACGGAATAGCACGAATGCGTGCCGCGCTGCGACCGGGCATCACTGAACAACAACTGTGGTCCCACCTACACGCCGCAAACATCGAATCCGGGGGCGAGTGGTTCGAAACCCGACTCCTGACGTCCGGGCAACACACCAACCCGTGGTATCAGGAATGCTCGAACAAGATCATCGACAACGGTGATCTCGTCGCCTTTGATACCGACATGATCGGCGTGGGCGGCTACTCGATTGATATCTCACGTACCTGGCTTGCCGGCGATCAAGCGCCCACCGACGAACAACGCCGGATCTACGACGCTGCCTACCAACAAGTCCAGCACAACATCGAGTTGATGCAACCCGGTACCGCCTTCCGAGACATCGTCGAACACGCGCTGCTCCCACCCGAGCCCTATCACTCGCTCACCAATGCGTGTATCGCCCACGGCATCGGCTTCTGCAATGAATACCCGCTGATCCTGACCAAAGATCACTTCGACACCGCCGGCTACGACGGCGTCATCGAAGTCGGCATGGTGCTCTGCGTCGAAAGCCTTGCCAGCGAAGCCGGCGGACGAGAATCGGTCAAACTCGAACAACAGATCCTCGTCACCAACGACGGGCCCGTCGTGCTCTCCAGAACGCCACTCGCCGACACCCCGACATAGACCGTCCATCACTGTCACGCCGAGGTCGTCACACTCCAGTCACGCTCCGGTCACGCTCCGGTGATGATGAGGGTGGCGTCTTCGGGGTTGAGGTCTTCGAGTTCTTGGTGTGCGGTCTCGGGGTATGAAGTGATGACGATGATCGTGACGACGACTTGGGCGAGGGCGAACATTCCAATCACCGTCGAGTACGACCAGCCCGCGTCGATGAGTTGCCCGGTGCCGATCAGGCCGCCGATCCCGCCGAGCAGCGCGAGCGCCGTGATGATGCCCGCGGCACGGGTGCGATTGCCGGTCGGGAAGAGCTCGGTGCGGTAGACCGCCATTGCCGGGAACGCCATGCTGCCGGTGATGCCGGCAAGGAACGAGAACCCCCACAGAATTGGCCCGCCGAACGTGAACGCCAGCACGACGGCAAGCGTCGACAGGGGCAGCGCAACAGCGATCAGCGGTTTTCGACCATGCGTGTCGGCGAACCGGCCACCGATGATTAAGCCGATCGCAGCGGGGGTGCCGACCGCGAGTGAGAAGAGGCCGATGAGCCCTGCCGAATAGCCACGCACGTCACTGAGGTAGCTGTTCTGGAAGAAGCTCGCGGGCGAGATGAATATGTTGCCGATGAACGCCACGGAGCCCAGCAGCACCATGCGCTTGCGGTCGAGTGGGACGCGTGGCGCTGTGCGTTCGACGGCTGCTGCCACAAATCGGCGGGTTTCTGGAAGCCGGCGCGTCAGATCGAGCGCCACGATGCACCAGATTGCTGAGACGACGTACACGAGGCGCCACGCGCCTGAGCCGAGGTCGGCGAGCGCCAGTGACGACACTGCAATTCCGGCGCCGAAGCCGCTGGCCATCGCCAGGACGCTGATGGCGTATGCCCGGGTGTTCTTCGGCATCTCTTCTGCTGCCATCACGCCGACCAGGAACGAGAGGGCGATGCCCATCGGCCGCGCCAGTGTCTGTGTGCCGACGAGGACGGCGAAGCTGGGCGCAGCGGCACCGAGGATCGACAGCAGCGGCGCTATCCATGCAACCGCCACCATGACGCGCCGGCGACCGATCCGATCGGCAAGCACGGCTGCAGGCAGCGCCACGATGATTCCGGCGCGCACGATCGCTCCGGCGAAGCCCACACCGGAGTCGCCGACGCCGAAGTCGTCGGCAGCGAACTTTGCGGTTTGGGTAAACAGCGTGTTGATGAAAGCTGCGCTCATTGATGCAGCAGCCAGCAGACCGAGCACAAGTACCTGCGTTGCATCGAGTCGGTCAGGCGGCGACCACCAGCCACGGTGCGACACCCGGCGGCGGAGCACCTGCTTGACAGGGATGCGGAAGAGCCAGTTGAACCACGGAATCGTCAGTCGGTACGTGGTGGTCTCGGTGATTGCATCTGAGCTGACCTCGACGTGTCGCTGGTACGTGGAGAAAGGCCCGTGGACCTGATTGAAGACCTGTGGATCGGTCGTCGACGCCTCTTCAAGGACGAGGTCGTCACGGGCAACCGTGATCGATGCGATGTGTTCGTTGTCATGCGGCCAGGTTCGGGTCACGATGCGACCGCCGGGCTCCACGGGGCGAGCATACTGGGGGTCATGAGTGCTGGAGCCGACACCGAAACGTTCGTCGTGCGTGGCTCGGGTCCAATCAACGGCACCGTCCACGTGCCGGGCGCAAAAAACTCGGTACTGAAGTTGATGGCGACCACGTTGCTCACCGATGGCACGTTCGAATTGACCAATGTGCCAGACATCGTCGACGTCACGATCATGGGTGAGTTGCTCTCGGCGCTCGGCGTCAATATGCGACGGCCCTCACCCGGCCAGCTGCTCCTCACCAACACGGGTCAGATCACGCCGTTTGCTCCCTACGAACTGGTCAAGAAGATTCGAGCGTCGATCAACGTGCTCGGACCGCTCCTCACTCGGTGCGGAGAGGTTCGCCTGTCGATGCCTGGCGGCGATGACTTTGGCGCTCGACCGATCGACATGCACATCGACGGCCTGAAGGCCATGGGTGCCGAGTTCAGGTTCAGCGACGGTTACCTTGAAGCCCGTTGCGAACGCCTTCATGGTGCTGACATCACCTTCGACTTTCCGAGCGTCGGCGCCACCGAGAACTTGCTCACGGCCGCAGTGTTCGCCAAGGGCCGCACGACGATCGACAACTGTGCTCGCGAGCCAGAAATCACCGACCTCTGCAACTTCCTCTCAGCGATGGGCGCCGATGTGTCAGGGATTGGTACTTCGACGCTTACTATCGAGGGTGTCGAGCGTGACGCGCTCCGCCCGGTCAGCTACTACACGGTGCCCGACCGCATCCAGGCAGCCACCTATCTCGCAGCCACCGCAGTGTCGAACGGCGAACTGAATGTGCTTGGAATTCGGCCCGACGATATGACGATGCTGCTCGATCGCTTCAGCGACATGGGGCTGCAAATGTCGCCGATCGAGATCGAGGGGGCTTCGGGGCTGCATGTCGCTGCACCGGAACGGCTGCGGTCAATCGACATCGCGACGCTGCCATACCCCGGAATTGCCACTGACTATAAGCCGCTGATCATCACGATGCTGTCGGTCGCCGACGGCGTCGGCATCGTCACCGAGAACCTCTATCCCGGCCGCTTTCGTTACGTCGAAGAGCTGCAGCGGTTGGGTGCTGATATCAGTACGACTGGCCACCACGCAGTGATTCGTGGCGTCCCGCGCCTGTCTGGTGCCGAAGTACAGGCGCACGACATTCGCGCTGGCGCAGCAATGGTCGTTGCTGGCCTCGCCGCCGAAGGCGAGACCACCATCTCGGGCGTTCACCACATCGATCGCGGCTATGACGATTTGGTCGGCCGATTGAGCGCCGTTGGCGCAGATATCCGTCGCATCGGTTGAAGTACGAGCTCGGCATGGAGCGGTCTTGCGCCTTTTCCGTGCGAGCGACCTTCCGCTTCCATGGCGTGGCCGTGTACTGATCAGCTGCGTAGGAAGTCGATCAGAGCGGGCCACGCACTTCGGTCCGGCCACAGGAACGGGTGGCTACCGTCGAACGCAGCGAGCACGGAGTTTGGGATCTGCTCAGCAACAGCCTTGCTATTCGACGGGGGAGCGTCGCCGTCGAACCGGAGCAGCCCGCCGGCGCAGGGCGACCCGGCTGGATCAGGCTCGTTGGCTTTGCTCTCTTCGTTGAGTGCCTCTCGACGACGTCGCCCAAGATGCTGAAGAAGGTGGTCCCGCAGGTCGTGCTCGGTTATGTCGGCTGGGTCGTGGGAAGCGTCTTGAACGTGCTGTTCAGGGGGTATTCAGGGGGGTATTCAGGTGCTGGCGACGGCGCGGTACTCGCCGTTGCCGTTGCCGTTGCCGTTGCCGTCGACGTGTGGGCTGCGCTGCAACGGTGATCGTGGCGTCGGTTGCTGCATTGACGGTCTGCGATCACCCGGGCAGCTGAGCGAGGGCTTCATAGACCGCCGCAGCGCTGACGAGATCTTCAAGAGCGTGACCTACCGACTTGAAGAGCGTGATGTCGTCGTCGGCGCGTTGTACGTCGAACCCTCGACACAGGCTGAAGAGGTCGGCCTCGATGCCGCCTTCGCTCAACGCGCCGCTCTGGATGGGCTGCAAGATGTCGCCGGCTTCGGTGAGTGCCCCGACCATCGTGTCGACGAAGACTCGCGCTCGACGGACCGCCACGTCGTCGGCTTCGCGCATCGCCGGTGTGAACGCACCGACGAGGTCGAGGTGGCAGCCGGCGTTCAGCGAGTCGCCCGAGACCACTGGCGTTGACGACATGGTGGCGCAGGTGATGATGTCGGCAGTGGCGCACGTTGCGCCAAGATTGGTCGTCGAGGTGGCCGGGAGACCTTCGTTGCGCAGTTTTGCTGCAAGTTGCTCAGCACCTGCTGATCGATGGTTCCAGATAGCGACCTCGTCAATGGGGAACAGCGTGCAGTAACCCCGTGCCAGCTCGGCGGCGAGGCGGCCTGAACCAACAACCACGAGTCGGCGCGAATCCGGTCGAGCGAGCATTGTCGCGGCGAGGATCGATGCCGCTGCGGTTCGGCGGGCGGTCAGCGCTCCGCCATCGAGGATCGCAAGGGGCACGCCGATGGTGCCGTCCAGGAGGAGGTAGTTGCCATTGATTGTGGCAACGTCGGTGTCGCGGTTGGTGGGAAAGACGGTGACGAGTTTGACGCCTGCGTACTGGTCGCTCCATGACGGCATGAGGAGGAGCGTTGGGGAATCGTCGGCGGTTCCCATCGAGTGATGATGGCGCTGCGGAGTGGTGACCGAATCACCGGCGACGAATCCGGCGCGGAGGACGTCGATAGCGAACGGCCAGGGGAGTGCGGCATCGATCTGGTCGGCTGTGATCACGTCGAGCATCGCCCGATCATGGCAGGCCGACTTGTCGTGCACGCGTCCAGGTCGTGAGACTGTCCGTCATGCCAGCAGCTGAGGTCGAGTCGCCCACCGCAATTGCGCAGCGAATCGCCGACGAAGAATTGTTCCCCACAGCCCAAGACGTTGACCGTTTGCCGCTCATTCCACTTGACCGATTTGCGGTCTTGGCCGACGCTGGGTTGTTGGGCATCGCCGGGCCGGCGGAACTGGGCTTTGGCGGGCTTGACGTTCATGAACTTCGACAAGTCATGGCGGCTGTGAGCAGTGGGTGTGGCGCGACGTTTTTTGCGTGGGCGCAGCATCACGGCGTTGTCCGAACAATCAGCGGGGCGTCGAACGGCGAGCTGCGTGACGAGTGGTTGCCTCGGTTGTGCCGGGGCGAGGTCGTGGCGGGTACGGCCTTTGCCCATCTCCGACGTGGCGACCGGCGAGCGGTGACGGCCGCACGCGTGGCGGGCGGATGGAGGCTCGTGGGGTTTGCGCCGTGGGCGACATCGTGGGGCATCGCAGAAATATTTACGGTCGCCGCTGAATCCGAAAGCGGCGAGGTGGTGTGGACGCTGATCGACGGTGTCGAGCAACCCGGCCTCGACGTGGTGCCGCTCGCCCTTCCCGTCTTCGGGTCAACTGGCACGGTGGCGCTCCGGTTTGACGGCTTCATCGTGCCGGACGACCGTGTGCTCGGCATCGATGACGCAACGGCGTGGCGTGCCAGCGATCGCATTCGTGCTGCCGCAGGTCAGACGGGGGTGCTGGGTGTTGCGGACCGTGCGACCCGGTTGCTCGTCGACGAGGTGCGTGGCCGCGACGATCCGGCTGGCGACGCTGCTCGACGCTTGCGAAGGCAGCTGGACGACATCTGGCAGCGCGACCGTGCGGTCGTTGATTCGCTTGGCGGCGCTACCGACGATGAGCAGCTGGCCGAGGCGAGCGACCATCGGGCAGCGTGCCTCGACCTGGGTCAGCGGGCGACGACGGCGCTCCTCGCAGCGCGCGGTGGCAGCGGCATGGATCTCAACTACCCGGCCCAGCGGTTGGCGAGGGAAGCAGCGTTCTACGTCATCCAGGCCCAGACCGTCGATGGTCGCGCCGCCACGCTGCGCTCGGTCTGATCAGCGAGTCTGGTCGGAGTAACCGGTCAGGCAGTTCGGACCGATGCGAACGCGACATCGACGATCTTGCTCACGTCAGCCGCCGGGAAGGTGTGCGGCGTCATCAATCGTCGGTAGAACAGTGGCCCGACCAGCATTTCGGCCAGCATCTGGGTGTCAGCATCGCCGCTGATCTCACCGGCTCGTTTGCCGTCTTCGAGGACGCCAACGAGAATTGCTCGGCGTTCGGCGCTGAACCGGTGATGGAACTCGCGCACTGATTCGTCGTACTGCGCCGCACTGACCATGGCCGGCATGCACGCCGATGCTGAGCTGCCGTCTGAGAGGTGGTTCGCCAGCCATGTCAGCAACTCGATCGTGCGGTCGCGGACGGTACCCACGTCAGACACCTGGACCTCGGTGCTGATCGATTCGAGAGCCGATACTAAGAGGCCGAGCTTGCCGTCCCAGTGCCGATAGATCGTGGCCTTGCCGACGCTTGCTCGTTTGGCAATCGACTCCATGTTCATAGCCCCGTAGCCGACCTCGGCGAGTTCGTCGAGAGCTGCCTCGCAGATCAAGCGCCGCGACCGCTCGACGCGCGGATCAGTAGATTGGGTGTCGTCGCTGCTCACAGCACTCAGGATGCCAGATCGGCAGGTGTGCTGATCGTCTCGTCGGCTGGTTCGTCAGCTGCTTCGGTGTCTCGAGTCGTATCGGTGCGGCGCCCGAACACGAAGACCGTGACCCCGATCACTGCAGCGATCACCGCAGCTGAGGCGAGTGATGAGTTGAACGCGTCGGTGAACGCCGTCCGGGCTTCGTCACCCAGTCGGAGTGCGACCTCGGCGGGGAGTAGCGGGTCGTCGGCGATCTGCACGGCGGCGCCGATGGACTCCGATGCCGGGCCAGCGGCTTCGGGAGGCAACGAAGCCAAGACGTCGTCGCTGATACCGCTGCGATAGGCCGAGTTGGCGATCGAGCCGAGCACGGCGATGCCGAGCGCACCGCCGACCTCTCGGGTGGTGTCGTTCACGGCCGAACCGACACCGGCCTTGTTCAGCGGCACCGCCGACATGATCGAGCCGGTCGCCGGGGCGACGGTGATGCCCATTCCGATACCGAGGAAGACGAGGCCGAGGGCGATCACGAGGTAGTTGGTTGATGCCCCGACGAAGGTCATCACGGTGAAGCCTGCGGTGATAAACCCGAACCCGACTGCCATGACTCGGCTAGCACCAAGCTTCTCGCTGACCGCAGCACTGCGTGGGGAGACCATGACCAGTGCGACCGCCAGCGGCAGCGTTGCGACGCCGGCATCGAGTGGCGAGTAGTCGCGGACGAACTGCAGGAACTGAGTGACGAGAAAGAAGAATCCGAACATCACGAAGAAGGCGAAGGTGATGACGCCCGAACCGAGTGAGAAGCCGCCGTTGCGGAAGAACTTCATGGGCAGCATCGGGTGTGTCGTGCGCAACTCCCAGACGACGAAGCCGCCGAGCCCGACGATTGCCAAAACGAATCCGGCGATTACTGGGGTGCTCGACCACCCCTTGACCGGGCCCTCGATGATGCCGAACAGCAGTGCGGCAAGGCCGACGATTGACAGCACGGCACCTACCGGGTCGAGCGGCGTGGACTCGTCGTCTTTTGATCGGGGTGCCCAGATGCTGACGGCGGTAAGTGTGATGCCGACCGTGACGACGTTGAAGAGGAATGCGGCGCCCCACCAGTAGGCCGGGAAGACCCACCAGTCGGTCAGCAGGAAGCCGACCACGAGCGGGCCGAGTGCTCCACCGGCTCCTGCGAACCCGGCCCACAGGGCAATCGCTTTGGATCGTTCTTGCGGTGGGAAGATGGCCGAGATGATCGACAGCGTTGCGGGCATGACGAACGCGGCGCCGATGCCCATGACGGCCCTGGACACGATGACCATCGTGACGTCGCCAGCGAACGTGCCGATGATGGAGCCAACGCCGAACACGAGCAGCCCGCCCTGGAGTGCACGCTTGCGGCCGAAACGGTCACCGATCGCCCCCGCCGAGATCAGCAGCCCGGCGAAGATGATGGCGTAAGAGTCGACAATCCACTGCAAGTCGGTTGCCGATGCTCTGAGCGATGACTGAATTGACGGAATCGCGACGTTCAATCCGGAGACCGCCATCACCACCATCACGAGGCTGAGGCACATGATGCCGAGCAGGAACCATCGCTTCGCGTAGACGTCGGGTCGCTCGAACAGCGGAATGTCAGCTGGGGCAGTGTTGGCCATTGGTATCTCCTTATGGAACGCGTCCGTATCGAATAGAACGTACACGTCTCGTTATGAAACGCCAACGTCTCGTAGTCGAATGGGGTGGTGCTGCGAAGTGAACAAGTGCTGTCGTGCGGAGTAACGCCTCAAAGGGCACATCCGGTTCTCGATCATCTCGCCCAGCACCTTGTACGGCGTCGATCGCTGAGATCGGTGCGCTTCTGCGGAGAGTGACGGACCCTCAGGGTGCTGCGTACGCGCCGGTCGCAAAGACGTCTTCGCCGCCGCCATCCGCTGATAATGGAGACCATGTCATGGTGAAGCCATGGCTTGTAAGTGTGCCTGCCTGGACAACGAGCGTTGAGATGTCGATGCCAGCGGAAGTGCTTGTGTAGATGCAGACCTTGCCAGCCGGCGCAGTTGGCGCACTGTTCGAACCCGTGCATGCTGCGTCGACACCGCCAGTCTCGGGCGTCTCGGTTGATGAGGTCGGCCAGGCCGGTGAAGGTGGTGGAGCCGACGATGTCGGCAATCGCATGCAGGGCTGCTTCTGGTGTTGGCGTTCCGTTGCGGGGGTCGGTCTGACCAGCGTTTGTTCCTGTCATGGCAACGCGGCAGTGACGGCGACCGGAATCGACGCGCATCATCAGCTTGGAAGTTGAGCCTTGCTATGGCGGGAA
>JBLIMF010000101.1:0-9069 GCA_047638615.1 Gammaproteobacteria bacterium | reverse complement strand
CCAGCGCCTGCTCTTCGACAACCGAGATCAGGCGATTCCACATGACTTGGTGGTGCAACGTGTCGGCGGCGTTCATTGTGCAACTCATTGCCCACTCCGATCGCGGGTGATCAACAATGTGCCGTCGGCCTGCACCGTGCACGTGTGGTGCGAAGCAAGCACGGTGGTGGTCTGTGTTTCGGCGATGATCGCCGGCCCGTGCAGACGTGTGCCGGACGACAACTCGTTCCGGTCGATTACCGCCGTTTCCACACGCTCGCCAGAAGCGGCGTCATAGGCGTCACGATACGTAGCGGGCACAGCAACGGACGTCGATGCGATCGACAGTTCGACCCGCTCCCCGGCCGCCACGATCGACGAGACACGCACCGACCAACTGACAGTCTCGATTGCGAGGTCGTCGATGGCCCGGCCGAAGAACTCCTCGTAGGCCTTGGTGAACTTCGCCGACAACATTTCGGCGGCGAACTCGTCGAAGATGGAGTCGTCGTCGAGCGCCACGGGGATCTCCCAGCCCTGACCGGCGTAGCGCATCGACACCTGCCGCTCGACGGTGAGGAGGCCCTCAGCGTCCTCGCTCAATGCAGGCCGAACGAACGACATCGCCTCATCGGTCAGCGATGCCAGCACCTCGTTGGATCCGCCGACATCGAAGTCAAGCGTCGACGTGTAGAAGCTGCGCACCGCCTCATACGAGAACGGTGCGACGAGGAACCCGATCGCCGAGCCGACACCCGCGCCGGGTGGAACGATGAGTTCGTCGAGGCCCAGCTTGTCCATCAGCCGTGAGGCGTGTAGTGGAGCGCCGCCGCCGAAGGCGATCATCGTGTAGCCGCCCATGTCCTTACCGTTCTCGACGGCGTGTGCCCGAGCGGCGTTGGCCATGTTCTCGTCGACGACCTCAGCAACTCCGACCGCCGAGGTGTCGGCGTCGAGACCGAGTCGTTCGCCCACGCTCCGAACCAGTGCTTCGCTCGCGAACTGCGGCGATAGATCGATATCGGTCGCTCCGAAGGTGTCGGGATGGAGCCGGCCGAGTTGCAGGTTGGCGTCAGTCACCGTGGCGTCCTGCCCGCCGAGCGAATATGCCGCCGGGCCGGGCTCGGACCCGGCGCTCTTCGGGCCGATTCTGATTTGGTCGAGCACATCGACGCTGGCGATCGATCCGCCGCCAGCACCGATCTCGATCATGTCGATCACGGGAATCGAGATCGGCATCCCGCTCCCCTTCTTGAAGCGCGCTGTGCGGTCGACTTCGAAGGTCTTGGCGGTCGCCGGACGGAAATCGTCGATCAGGCTGATTTTCGCTGTCGTGCCACCCATGTCGAACGAGAGCACACGGTCTCGTCCATACCGAGCTGCGAGGTCGGCAGCAAAAATTGCTCCACCGGCTGGGCCAGACTCGACCAGCCGAACAGGAAACGCCGCAGCACTCTCGACGCTCATCAAGCCGCCACCTGAGTGCACAAGGTAGAGCGGGCAGTTGACGCCGCGCTGCAGCAACTCGTCACGGAGCCGCACCAGGTAGGACGCCATCAACGGCTGGACGTAGGCGTTCGCACAGACGGTGTTGAACCGCTCGAACTCACGCATCTGCGGCGACACCTCGCAGCTGAGTGACACCGCCACGTCGGGGAGTCGATCGAGGAGCAGGTCGCGGAAGCGGCGCTCGTTCGCGCCATCGACGTAGCTGTGCAGGAACCCGACGGCAACCGACTCGTAATCGCAACTGGCGAGATGTTCGACCAGTGCAACTGCGCCAGCCTCGTCGAAGGCGAGTAAAACTTTGCCGCTGGCGGAGCGTCGTTCGGCGACGGTGTACCGATCTTTCCGCTCGATCAATGGCGCGGGCAGCACGATGTCGAGGTCGTACTGTTCGAACCGGCTCTCGGTCCGCGTCTCGATCACGTCGCGGAAACCCTCGGTGGTGACCAGCGCTGTCTTGGCGCCGCGCCGCTCGATCAGCGCATTAGTGGCAAGGGTCGTGCCGTGAACGAACTGCGTGACGACACTCGATTGGCTCGACAGGTCGATCCCCTCGGCTGCGGCGAGTTGCTGGACGCCCTCGAGAATGGCCCGCTCCGGCGCATCGTGGGTCGTCAACACCTTGGTCGACGCGTAGTCACCACGGGCACGTTCGAGCACCACGTCCGTAAACGTGCCGCCAACATCGGCAGCGAACCGAACGGAGGTACTCATCAGAGGTCCTCGATCCTTGGGAAGTCGGACGGCAGCTTGATGTCGACGGTCGCCGAACGCTGCTGGGCAAGCATTCCGCCGTCGACCTTGATGACGTCGCCGGTGATGTACGACGCATCGTCAGATGCCAAGAAGAGCGCTGCGCCGGTCATATCGGTCGGTTCACCGATTCGACCGAGCGGCACGTTCTCGCCACGCAGTTTCCGGTCGGCCAAGCTGAGGCCACTGGTGTCGATCGAACCCGGCATCAAGGCGTTGACCCGGATGCCGTACGGGCCGAGGTCAAGCGCCATGGCCCGGGTGAGCGCTTCGATGCCGCCCTTTGTCGCGTCGTAGGCGGTGAAGGCACGATGTGCGCGGGTGGCCCCACCCGAACTCATGTTGATGATTGACCCGCCGCCAGCCTTGGCCATCATCCGCGCTGCCACATGCGAACACAGGAAGTGCCCGGTGAGGTTGACGTCGACGATGCGACGCCACCACGCCTCGTCAGCGTCGAAGAAATGCAGCATTGGCGAGACGAGGCCTGCGTTGTTGACCAACACGTCGATGTGGCCGTACTCGGAGACCAGGGTCTCGAACATCGTTGCAACCTGTGCACTGTCCGACACATCGGCAATCGCGGTGACTGCCTGCCCGCCTGCGGCAGTGATTGCCTCGACCACTTGTGCGGCCGCTTCAGCGTTGACGTCGTTAACCACGAGCTTGCACCCTTGGCCGGCGAAGCGCTCGGCGATTGAACGACCGATCCCACCAGCACCACCGGTGACGAGAACGACCTTGTTATTCAGCGATTCGTACATGTGAGTTTCCATTCGATTCAGGGAGTCGTTCAGAGTGCGAGAAGTTGGTGCTTGAGCGCGTCGACGGCGGGCTCATTGCGTCGGTAGTAGACCCACCCGGAACGGGCGGTCGGGACAACGAGGCCAGCCTCGACGAGCACCTTCATGTGACGCGACGCAGCGGGTTGGGAGACTTCGAGCTTGTCGGTGATGAAGAGATTGCAAGCACCGTGCTCGACAGGGTCACCGTGTACTTGGGCCGGGAAGTTCGCGGCGACATCCTGAAGCCACTGCATGATCTTCAGGCGCCGCGGGCTGGCGATTGCCTTCAGTGCTTTTTCGAGATCGAGCGATTCTTCCACTTCCGCGTCCATAACGATATAGCAAAGTCGTTATGGAGTCCCCTGTCAAGCCCGATGTCGAGAGGAATCGGACCGAGCGTCAGCGCGCTGGTTAACCCTCGGCGTTGATTTGGTCTGGCCGAAACCGTATCTCGCTCTTCTTCTCGGGGAACTTGCCGACCTTGTCGGCGTAGAACTCCTGGAAGAACAGGATGTCGACATCAGGGTCGCCGGTCGGCGTCATCGTTGGCCCGAAGCCAAGGGTCTTTGTCTTGTAGTCGACAAAGGCGCAGACGATCGGCACATCGGCAGCCAGGGCAATCCGATAAAAGCCCGACTTCCAGTGGTCGGAGTACGACCGGGTGCCGGCTGCCGGAATGGCCAGTGCGATCTCGTCGGCGGCCGCGAACTCGGCGGTCAGCGACTCAACCATCCCGTGACGGCCCTCGCGGCGCACCGGGATACCTCCAAGCGAGCGCATCAGCCAGTTCATCGGCCCACGGAACAGTTGGTGCTTGCCCAGAAAGTTGACCGACGTGCCATGGCTCCACGTCGCCATCAGCAATGCCGGAAGATCCCAGTTGGTGGTGTGCGGCGCCGAAAGCATCACGTACTTCTTCGCTTCTGGGGCAGGGCCGACCGGCGTCCACCGCATCACCTTCAGGACCAGAAGTGCGAATCGCTGCTTCACGTTGGACCAATCTCGTCACCGGCGCGCTTGTTCGAGCCGACCCGCAGTATCGCACGAGGGAAGTGCGAACGACCCCCCAACCTGACGACTCCCTGTCGGGCGTTTCGGCACCGGGTCGCTACAGCTTCGGCGTCGCAACTACCTTTGGGGCATGGAAGCACGCGCCGACCGACAAGTCTCCCATCGCAGTTTCGTGAGCTACATCGACAAGTCGCGCGAGTACTACGCTGCGTCCGGCTTCGAGCAGCCCTATCGGTGGGCGGCGTTCAACGAGGTGCCGTTTAGCCCGCACACGAAGCCGCTTGCCGAGTGCAACGTTGCGGTGGTGACCACCACCTTCCTGCACCATCACGACTCTGCGCATGGCGCACCGGCCACAAACAAGCAGGTCTATGCCCACCCGGTGACCGACCTGCCCGACAGGATGTTCACCAACGACCTGTCGTGGGACAAACAGGCAACACACACTGACGACACTGAGAGTTTCCTCCCCCTCGAATCACTGCAGAAACTCGCTGACAACGGCACCATCGGTTCGTTGAACCATCGTTTCTTCGGTGTGCCGACTGAGTACAGCCAACGCAAAACCGGCCTCGATGCCGACCAGATTGGCGCGTGGTGTGCCGAAGACGGAGTCGACATTGCGCTGCTCGTTCCGCTTTGACCGGTGTGCCACCAGACCGTGAGTCTGGTTTCCCGTCATCTCGAAGCACAGGGCATCACCACCATCGTGGTCGGCAGCGCCCGTGACATCGTCGAAGAGTGCGGCGTCGCCCGAATGCTCTTCGTCGACTTTCCGCTCGGCAATCCTTGCGGCAAGCCCAACGATCGCGACATGCAGCAGTCAATCGTGTCGTTGGCACTCGACGTCGCTGCAACGGCAATTGCCCCGCGCTCCACCGTTCAAGCACCGGTGCGATGGGGGTCTGACGACTGGCGCGCCGCCTACATGCGTGTGGACGATTCAAACATCGCTGCACTGCGCTCCGCAGGCGAGAAGCGGCGAGCTGCTCAGGCGGCCGATTCAGGCAAAGGCTGACCAATGGGACGGCTCGACAACAAGGTGGCACTGATCACCGGCGGCGCACGCGGCCAGGGCGCCGCCGAGGCTGAACTGTTCGCCGCCGAGGGTGCAACGGTCTACATCACCGATGTGCTCGACGACGTCGGCGCGGCAACCGCCGAGCAACTCGGCGATGCGGTCACCTACCTCCATCACGACGTCACAAGCGAAGGCGATTGGGCCGGGGTCGTCGGCGGCATCATCGAAGACCACGGCCGCATCGACGTCCTCGTGAACAACGCCGGCATCTTCGAACCGAAGCCGATTGCCGATACGTCGCTCGACGATTGGAACCGCACGATCCTGATTAACCAGACCGGGGTGTTTCTCGGGCTGCGTGAGGCAGGCCTCAAGATGCGCGATCACGGCTCGGGCAGCATCATCAACATTTCGTCGATCGCTGGCCTCGGCGGTGCGAGCATGGCGCACGCCTACGCAGCCAGCAAATGGGCCGTCCGAGGCATGACGAAATCGGCAGCACTCGAGTTTGCCGCTGACGGTGTCCGCGTCAACTCGGTCCACCCGGGGATCATCGACACTGACATGTTCAAGGAGTTCGGTGGCAACACCGAGCGCATCATTGCCGCCATCCCAATGGGCCGCGTCGCCAGCGCTCAGGAAGTCGGCACGCTCGTTCTGTTTCTTGCGTCGGACGAGGCGTCTTACTGCACCGGCCAAGAGTTTGTGGTCGACGGCGGCTTCAAAGCTTGAGACCCGGTCATGCCAGTGCCTGTGAGCCGTGAGGGAACTGCGATTCGCATGTTGCCCATTGGCTTCGATCCCTCAGTGACCCACGAGCACGAGGTACTTCGTAGTGTTCGTGAGCATGACACGCCGAACCGTTCACGACATGGTCAACGAAGCCAAGGCCGAGATAGAAGAGTTGACGGTCGCGCAGGTCGCCGCTGAGATCGAGGCTGGCACGGCGGTAGTCGTCGACATCCGTGACATCCGTGAACGTGTCGAAAAGGGGGCGATTCCAGGCGCCATTTCGGCACCGCGCGGCATGCTCGAGTTCTGGTTCGACCCCGAGAGCCCGTACCACCAAGACCGTTACCAGCCCGAGGGCCGCTACATCTTCTACTGCGCGTCCGGCTGGCGTTCAGCGCTCGCCACGAAGGTCATCGGAGAACTCGGCTTCCACAACATTGCTCACCTCGAGTCAGGCTTCGCTGGCTGGGCCGAGTCCGGCCGGGAGATTGCTGACATCGCCTCGACCTCCAAGTGGGTCAAGCGCGACTGACGCTGCCCGGCACTCGCCGGGTCAGAGGTGCCTCCTGGGCGAGCGGTGCCTGGGTGAGAGGGAAGAGTCGGTTCAGTCGGTCGGAAAAACGATGACGCTGCGTGCCACGTTGCCCTGTTTCATGTCTTCGAAGCCCTCGTTGATCTCGTCGAGGGTGATCGTCTTCGAGACCATCTCGTCGAGCTTGAGGCGACCTGCCATATACATCTCGATGTAGCGCGGCATGTCGGTGCGGAACTGGTTTGAACCCATGTTCGAACCGGTGAGCGTCTTCTCGTACAGCAGCTCAACGCCATGAATTTCGATCTTGGTGCCGACTGGGATCATGCCGATCACCGTTGCCTGACCGCCCTTACGCAACATCTGGAACGACTGCTCGGCGGTCAGCTTGAGGCCGACGGCTTCGAAAGCGTGATGCACTCCCCCGCCAGTCAATTCCTTCACCGCTGCAACCGCGTCGACGTCGCCGGCGTTGACAACGTGGGTGGCGCCCATCTCCTGTGCGAGTTCGAGCTTGGCCGGCGCCGTGTCGACCGCGATGATCTTGTTGGCCCCGGCGATGCGAGCACCCTGGATTGCTGACAGGCCGATGCCGCCGCAACCAATGACCGCGACCATCTCACCCGGGGCCACCTTGGCCGTACGGAACACCGCACCAAGACCGGTGGTGACGCCGCAACCAATCAGCGCAGCCTTGTCGAATGGCATGTCTTTGTCGATCTTCACGAGTGCTTGCTCATGAACCAGCATCTTCTCGGCGAACGACGACAGGTGCAAAAACTGGTTCACTGGCTGGCCGTTGCGTGACAGCCGCGGTGCCTCGCCCGGGCCGCGAACCAGCTCGGTGTCTTTGTTGTCACAGAGGGCAAGATGGCCGTCGGTGCATTGCGAGCAGTGGCCGCAGAACGCCGACAGGCACGTGATGACGTGGTCGCCCGGTTGCACGTAGTGGACCATCGAGCCAACAGCTTCGACGACACCCGCCGATTCGTGCCCAAGGATCGACGGGCACACCGACGGGTACTTGCCCTCCATGAAGTGGAGGTCGCTGTGGCAAATGCCGGCAGCAGCCGTGCGGATCAGAACTTCGCGTGGGCCTGGTTCGCCGATTTCGACGTCTTCGATGTCGAGAAGGCCAGGCACCGAGTTCAGAACTGCAGCTCTCATGGCCCCACATTGCACGATGACGCCCTCAACTCCCAAGTCAGACGTCACACCTGACTAATCTTTGGATATGACCGCGCTCGACACCCCGCCCGTGTCTGAAACCAACAGCAACGACGCTGAACGGATCATCGTCGTGCAGAAGTCAGCGACGATCGGCGCCATGGTGAGTGGTGTGGACCTGAGCTCGACGCTCAGCGACACAGCGATCGGCGTCATCCGCCAGGCGCTGCTCGATTGGAAAGTCCTCTTCTTTCGCGACCAAGACATCACCACCGAGCAGCACCTCGCGTTCGGCCGCCGCTTCGGGGAGCTGGAAGTGCACCCGTTCGCACCGGAAAAGCCTGGCTTTCCCGAAGTGCTCGCCATCACGCACAACGAAGAATCTGTTGGCTACGAAAACCTCTGGCACTCCGACGTCACGTGGCGGATCGACCCGTCACTCGGCTCGATCCTGCGGCTACTCGAAGGGCCCGCCGCCGGCGGCGACACACTGTTCTCCGATATGTACGCCGCGTATGACGGCCTCCCGCAGCGCATCAAAGACCGGATCGATGGTCAAGTTGCGCGACACGACTTTGCAGGGTTCCGTCGAGGTTTGCGTCGGGGAGGAGCATCGGCTACGGAGATCGCCGAGTTCGATGCGACGTATCCCAACCCCGAGCACCCGGTAATCCGCACCCACCCCGAAACAGGTCGCAAGGCGATCTACGTGAACGCTGGCTTCACCCAGGAGATCGTCGGTATGGCTGCTGACGAGAGCAAGGAACTGCTCGAGACCCTCTACCGCCAGGCCAGCTATCCCGAGTATCAGGTGCGGTTCCAATGGGAGAAGAACTCGATTGCGTTCTGGGACAACCGGTCGTGCCAACACTATGCCGTGTCGGACTACTGGCCGAACGTGCGCCAGGTGGAACGCGTCACGATCGCTGGTGACGTGCCGTACTTCGACGCCTCACAGGAACCAACCGACGTCGCCAATGATCCGTTCCGCGGCGTCATCAAACGCTGGTCGCGAAGCTAACAACTGATCAGTGAGCAACATTTCGGCAGCTCCTGCTCTCTACACGTGCGTCCTCTGGGATGGCGGACGTTACGTTGCTGTGTTTCGAGGACTGCCCGAACTGGCGAGAAGCAAACGCCAACCTTCAGATGCTCGCCGAAGAAACCTCTCACCTCATTATTTGTCATCAGATCGTTGCTACCGACGCCGCGGCCGAACAGCGCCAATTCTTCGGCTCGCCGAGCATCCACACCAATGGGCACGACCTGTTGGCGGACCCTGACACACCGGTCGGTTTTTCCTGTCGTCTCTACCAAACACCCAACGGTCCGGCCGGCTCACTGACCCTCGAACAACTCCGTCACGCACTGATCACGAGCACCTAGCACGGCCCGCCCTTCACAACGAATACAGCGCAAGAACCGGCGTGTCTGAGCACCCGGTGGCTCCTGAAGCGGGGTGGCGGCGGCGCGTGGCTTAGCTCGGAAGCGATGCCGCTCGCGCCGAGGCGGTGACGACGAAGTAGACGCCGAGTACCACGAGCGCTCCGCCGAGCAGTTCAATGAGGCCGAGGCGCTCGTCT
>JBLIMF010000100.1:0-9176 GCA_047638615.1 Gammaproteobacteria bacterium | reverse complement strand
CCGCCGAGCGCGACGGTGCCATCTCCGAACTCGGAGCCGGCGCAGAGGACCTGGCCCAGCTCCAAACACAGGCGGCAGACTTAAACGACAACAACGAGCAGTTGGCCGAAGAGATCGCCACGCTTCGTCAAGAACTCGAGTCGACAGAAATCGCTATCGGCGACGTGGACGCTCCCGGAGCTACCTCCTTCGACATCGCTGCCAGCCCCGCGTTCGCTAGCTACATTGGCGAAACCCTGACGTCACGAAGAGGCGCAAGCCGCCTCGACCAGACGCAGAGCGAATGCTTCGGTACAGCAATCGTCACCGACATCGGCCTCGACGGTCTCGGCAAAGGCCTGACGCTCACGGCCTCAGCTGCTAATAACAACATCGTCGTCGGCGCAATGCAAAGCGCCGCGAGCACCTGCAACATCGATCTCAGCCTGGTCTTCTGATCCGGTGGCGCTCTGCCCACCACAGACACGCTCCGGGCCCTTGCTGTAGACCGGGCTCGGACAGCAAGGCTGCAGGATGGGCTACCGCTGGGCGTATCCGAGCTCAAAAGAGCGAACTGCACGAGCGAAAACGTTCGACTCGACATCGGGTTCGGTGATGGCGGCCAGCTTGGTCACGCGCTGGCTCAGCTGACCGAACACGGCGCTCAGTGTCGCCCGCGCAACGTGGGTGCCGATACACAAATGCGTCCCAAAGCCGAATGCGACGTGCTGGTTCGGGCTGCGTCGGATGTCGAACGTCAACGGCTCGTCGAACACCGCCTCGTCGAAATTCGCAGCCGGGTAGAGCAAGACAATGCGGTCCCCTCGCTCGATCTTCTGCCCGCCAACCTCGGCATGAACAGCTGCGCGACGGAACATGTTGTTGAGCGGTGTCACCCAACGCAAAACCTCTTCGACCGCACCAGGTACCAAGCTCGGGTCTGCAGCCATCGCATCCCACTGCTCGGGATGATCGACGAAGGCGCGCAGCCCATGGGTGATTGCAGTTCGAGTCGTCTCCGCACCACCCGAAATAAAGAGGCCGACTTCGTGGACGATCGCCTCCGGTGACAGCGGCTCGCCGTCGATGGTCGCATGCACCCACCGCGAGATCAGGTCGTCGGTGGGTTCAGCGTACTTTTCCATCGCCACGATCTGCAGCGCCTCGACAAACTCCATATTCGCTGCGAAGAACTCACGGAAGACCTTGCCGTCACGCTCGCGCATATCGGTTCGCATCAGCCGCTCGGACCATGACTTCAGGTCAGGCCAACGCTCTTCTGGATACCCCAGCAACTGCGCTGTCAGCCGGGCTGGAAGCTGACCCGAGATTGCATCGATGACTTCCATCTGATCACCGGCTGTGAGCGCGGCATCGATGAGTTCGCACGTCAGGTTGTCAATGCCAGCCTGTCGTTCTTCCACCGACTTCTTCGTGAAATCACCCTGCACCAGCATCCGCTGTTGGCGATGTCGCGGATCGTCCTGAGCAATCATGTTGATTTCGCTCGGCGACCAAACAGCCCGGTAACCCTGCCCGGACAGAAAGACCGTCGATCGACGTTCGACGTCCATCAGGTCGGCGTGCCGAGTGATTCCCCAGAGTCCATTGCGATCGTCGCGATAAACGGGCTCGTTGGCTCGCATCCAAGCCCACGCGCCGTGTGGGTTCGAGCTGTAAAAATCGGGGTCGAGGAGATCAATCTCAGGCCGTTCAGTCAACGGATGGCCTAGTTCAGTAGTAGTCATTTCACCTGCCGACGAAAGTGGGGGTGCGCTTCTCGACAAAGGCTGCAACGGCCTCGGCGTGGTCAGCAGAGTTGAAGCAGGGCATCTCTAAGGCCATCGATACGTCAAAGCTCGTGAGCAACGCTTGCTTCAACTGCTGGTTGACGGCGATCTTGGTGCCCTGGACTGCCAGTGGCGCTTGTGACGTAATCCGTTCGGCCCACCGGAGGGCCGCTGCCCCAACGTCTTGGGCCGGGCAGATCTCGGCTGCGACACCGAGCCGGAGCGCCTCGGAGGCGGTGAGTGGGTCCCCCAGCATGAGGTGTCGCTTCGCCGCGATCGGGCCGAGTAAAAGCGGCCAAATTGCTGCGCCGCCGTCACCGGCGACGAGACCGACCTGGACGTGCGGATCGATAATCGCCGCTGTCTCGGCCATCACGATCACGTCGCACATGAGCGCGATCGACGCGCCGAGCCCGACGGCTGGTCCGTTCAACCCGCACACAATCGGGATCTCCACATCGAGCTGATCCCAGATGATCTGTTTTCCTTCGCGGCGCAACCGGGTCAGTCGATCTGGCGACCGCAGTTCAGGGAACCAGGCCATATCGCCTCCAGCTGAGAACGCCCGTCCAGACCCGGTCAGCACGATTGCCCGCGCACCGTCGAGGAGTTCGCCGTCGGCCATCTTGAGTATGCGGAACAGCTCGCCAAAGTCGTGATGCAGCTGCGCGTCGACGGCATTCATCGGTGAATTCGGGTGGTCGATCGTGGCCGTCACCACGTGGCCGGTCCGGGCAAGCGAGATCGTCTCCATGCTGAGAAACGTATGCGAGCGTGGCTGTTGCGCTCCCACCGGGCTCCTGTACCCCTCTTGCCAGCGCCTTACTCGCGGCCTAGACCATGGCCTACATGGACAGACAACAGACAGTCGGATGGCTGCACCGCAGCGCTGGGCTCGGCCTCCATCCCCATGACCGTGAGGCCGAAGTCAAGCGCGATTCAAACGACCTGCTCAAAGCCTTTTTCGCCGCGCCAACCACGCCACGCGATATCTGGGCCGACGCCGATCTCGATCCGCAGAGCAACGGTCGCGCACGTGCCGTTCGAGCTTGGCTCGACGCCCTGGTTGCAAGCGACCGCCCGTTCCACGATCGCCGAACCTGGATGCTGCATGGATGGCTCGTCAGCTCGATGGACAAGGTGCCCTCTCCCGCATTGATGGTCGAACAGATCGAGCTCTTCGAACGGTCTGGTGACATCGACTTCGCTGATCTGCTCGGCGACCTGACGGTGAACCGTGCGATGCTCGTGTACCTCGACGGCCGGACGTCTACTGCTGAGGCACCCAACGAGAACTATGGGCGAGAACTCCTCGAGCTGTTTGGCCTTGGCGAAGGCAATTACACCGAGGCCGATGTCCAGGCTGCCGCGGTTGCGCTCACCGGATGGATCGTCGATCGACGAGACCACAGCGTGCGATTCGTTCCGCGACGGCACGACGAAACACCGCAAACGCTGCTGAATTCCACCGGTGTCAACGACGTCAGCTCGGTCATCGACGCCGTCATCAACGATCCGGCTCATCCGGGCTTCGTCGCCGACCGGATCATCTCCGAGTATCTGGGCGATCTCCCCGGCGACTCCGGCGAAGACGTCCGGAATGATCTCATTGGCACATACGTGGCCAGCGGTCGGCGCATCGATGCAGTCATTCAACGCGCCCTGCAGCTCGGCCTCGAGGGTGCGTCGACAACGATGGTGCTCGATCCAATCCGCTGGCTCGTGATCTGCGCTCGGGCCACCGGTGTCAACTTGAGCGGGCTCCGTCGTTCAGCGACCCAGTCAATCCGCGAGATGGGCCAGATTCCGCTGTTCCCGCCCAGTGTCATCGGTTGGCCCCGGGGAGCCGCGTGGCTGACTTCGAGCTCACTTGTGGCCCGGACCAACGTCGCAGCTGCAATCGCTGCAGCAACTGACCCAGCCGAGCCACTCCACATCGCTGCTGACGACAACGATGCCGATCAGCTCGCCGAACACCTTGGCTTACGTGAGCCGTTCGGTCCCAGCACGCGCCGTGCCATCGGCTCGGCAACGGATCCCGTCGGACGCCTCACTGTTGCGCTCATTTGCCCAGAAAGCCTGCTTGTATGATCATCATTTCACGGCGCCGCTTCCTCGCACTCTCGGGCGGCCTTCTCGCCACCGGGTGCACCGCAACACGGTCGGTCGACCCGGCCGCCTCATCGCCGTCAACAACGACGACCACCCCGGCGACTGCAGTATCGACCACCACACCGGGCGTGGTCACCACCGTGTCGACCCCTCCAGAACTTGCATCAGCAGCCATGATCGATCAACCCGTCTTGGTGCTCGTTGAACTGCGCGGCGGCAACGACGCGGTCAACACCCTTCCTCCGTTGACAGGTGCCTACCGCGACCTCCGTCCGACGCTGTCGCTTGCCGAGAGCGACATCATGCTGGCTACCGGACTCCCGGGGCACGGCCTGCATCCGTCGCTGAGCCCGCTTCTTCCCTTCGTCGAAAGTGGACGAATGGCAACCCTTGCAGGCATCGGTTTCGACGATCCGAACCGATCGCACTTCGTGTCAATGGATCGGTGGGCGCGTGCTGACCGACTCGATGACAGCCTCGGCTGGCTCGGTCGATGGCTCGACACGCTGCCGGACGAACTCACCTCGCTCGGCGCCACGTCACTCGGCGCCGTCGGCGAAGTGGCGATCGGAGCCTCGCAGGCTGCGACGGTCATCGATGACGTCAATGCGTTTGCATTCCCGTCAACGCTGAGTAACGCCACCGTTCGAGCACTCGGCGAGCAGCTCAGCAACGATCCGATCGTTGCTGCCGCGCAGCGAGCCTTCGTCGATTCGGTCGGCGCCATCGAAGAGTTCGATGAGATCGCTGACGCCGTGCGAGCTCGAACTACGAAACGCGACGTCAATGCCCTCGGGGCCCAGCCGGGTGCGTTCTCAACGGGGCTGGCCGTCGCTGCCGAGATGATTCTGGGTGACGTCGGCACGCGTGTCGTCACCATTTCAGTCAACGGGTTCGACACACACAGCGAACAGTTGGAAACTCATGCTGCGCTCCTCGCCGATTTGGCGAACGGGTTGTCCCAGTTTTGGGCGACGCTTGACGGAGCCGGCGCCAGCGAACGTGTACTCCTGGCCACGACCAGCGAGTTCGGCCGACGCGTTGCGCAGAACGCCAGCGAAGGTTGCGACCACGGCGCGGCCGGCGTGTCGTTCGTGATGGGCAATTCGGTCAACGGCGTGCTCTCCGGAACGCTCGACACGAGTGACCTGGTGGACGGCGATCTTCGGCCGCAGCTCGACCCCCGAGTAATGTTCACCGCCTGCCTCGACTGGCTCGGCGCCGACGTGGAACAGATTCTTGGGAGGCGTTATGACGAGATTTCATTGCTCGGCTGACATGCGCAGAACGAAGTCTGCCGTGCCGCGCAGCTGCACACTCAGAACATGGACGTGTCGGTGTTCTGGCCGAGCAGGAGTTGGCCGATCTTCTCGTTCAGTTTGGGTGCGGTCTGGATGTGCTGGGTGACGACGTGTGCGTCGCGGAGGCACCGGCCGAGCATGCTGGTGTCGTAGACAGCGGTCCCGCCGGCCAACGTGAATGCCGTGTCGGCGATTTCAGCGCCTGCTGCGGCGGCGTTGATCGCAGCAAGCCGGACGCCCGTGCGCTGCTCAATCGTCGCGTCGTCACCGGCCTGGACGGTTGCCCATGCGGTGCCGACTTCGTCATGCAGGAACGCGCGGGCCGACCGCAGCTTCGCTTCAGCGCGGGCGACTTCGATCTGTGTGTAGCCGCTTTGAGCAAGCGTCTTCGATGAGTACTGAGGCTTCTTGCCCTGCGCTGTGTCGATCACTTCGTCAAGCGCACGTCGGGCGATGCCGAGGCCGACAGCGCTGACCGCCGCTGCGAGCAGAGCGAAGTTCGGGAATCGTGCAAGCGGCGTGTCAACAACTGGGCGAGTGACGCCGGGCTGCATCGTGAACTCGGCGGGCGCAAAGGCCGCTTGGACCGAGTAGTCGAGCGAGCCAGAGCCGCGCATCCCGACCGTATGCCAGGTGTCGTGGAAGGTGATGTCGCCTTGCGGAAACCAACAAAGCCGGAACGTCTTGTCGTCGCAGAGCGCTCCACCAAGCACCCACTGACAATGTTGCGTCCCGCTCCCCCAGGCCCAACGACCATCGACCTGAAATCCGTCGATGCCGTCAACTGTTGCAGCGCTTCCCTTGCCATTCGGTGCGAAGACCCCGCCGGTAACCACCTGCGGGTCGCCGTAGATCTGCTGCGCCGCGCTGACCGGAAGAAACGCTGCCATCGACGACGTGGTGGAGGCGATCATCGAGCACCACCCGGCAGCACCGTCGGCGAAAGCGAGCACTGCAACTGCTTCGAGGAGCGTCAGCGGATCAGCCTCTGGACCGCCGTATTGCGCCGGTGCACACATCCGCATCAGACCAGCGTCGGTCAGCGCAGCAACCGTCTCACCGGGTAAACGGCGGTTACGTTCCGCGAGATCGGCGTGTGCCTCAATCAGTTCGGTGAGATCGTGTGCGGCATCAACGAGCGTGACCATCGCAGCACTGTAGGACGCAGCACCGCCCGGCGCCCACCCGTTTGCGTCGACAAATTGGTTGACATACGCACCAATAGTTCGATGCAAACGTGCTTTTCGGGCACGACGCGTCGATGTGATCTAGCGTTGTCACCAGGGGCATCCAAAGGAGGTCAAGATCGTGAAGTTCGGATTTGTGATTCCGTGGGCTGACGCTGCCGACGTCGGTGACCTCGCGGCCACGGCCGAGGAAGCAGGCTGGGACGGCCTCTTCGTGTGGGAACCTGTCTGGGGTGTCGACGCGTGGATTTCGCTCGGCCTCGCAGCGGTCCGCACCTCGAAGATCAGATTAGGCACAATGCTCACGCCTCCGTCACGTCGTCGCCCCTGGGAGCTCGCGAGCCAGGTGGCAACCGTCGACCGAATTTCTGATGGTCGGGTCACCCTGTCGGTCGGCCTCGGCGCGACTGACAGCGGTTTCGAGACCTTCGGCGAAGAGTGCAACCGCCAGGTGCGCGCCAAGCTGATGGACGAGTGTCTCGACGTGATGTGCGGTCTGTGGCAGGGCCAGCCCTTCGAGTACTCGGGCACGCACTACACAGTGCAGGCCACCGAGTTCCCGACGATCGGCCATACGGTCCAGCAGCCGCGTGTTCCCATCTGGTGTGTTGGGGCCCTCGGCAGACCGAAGTCGATGCGACGGGCCCTCAGCTGGGACGGCATCATCCCGCAGGTCATTGATCCGTCGACCGAGATGGGCGCCCGCCAGCCGACGCTCGACGAAATTGCTGCGCTGCACGTCGAAATTGCTGCGCACCCCGACATCGGCGACGACTTCGACATCATCGTCGAGGGCCAGTGGACCGAGCATTTGCCGAGCGCATACAAAGACGCCGGAGCCACGTGGTGGATTGAATCGATGTGGGGCGCGATGTCCGAACATTCCCCTGTTGCGGCTGCGTACGACCGGCTGATGCAGGGACCACCCAGCTAGGTGACTACCGTCGTCCGTCGTGACGACAATGGACTCAAGCCCCACCGAAACGGGATGGAATCTCGCCGACGTCTGGGAAACAATTGCCACAGGGCTGGGCGGCGCACTCGCCCAGCAGCAAGGCGCTCGGCAGATCAGCTGGACCGAGATGAACCGGCGTGCCAACGGCGTCGCTACGGCCCTCCTCGCCGTGCCCGGAGCCGCTGAGCAGGACAAGCTTGCGCAGTACCTCTACAACTGCCCCGAATACCTCGAGTCAACCTTCGCGGCCTTCAAGGCGGGCTTCGCCACGGTCAACACCAACTACCGGTACGCCGCTGACGAACTCGTCTACCTGTGGGACAACGGCGACGTCACCACCGTTGTCTTCCACGGCACCTTCGTTGACCAGATCGAAGCCATTCGGTCTCGCCTCCCACGCATCGCGACATGGTTCTGGATCGACGACGGAACCGGTCCGTGCCCCGACTGGGCAACGCAGTACGAAGCTGCAGCAGCTGCAGGAACCGACGAGAACGTCTCAGCTTCCTGGGGTCGTTCGGGCGACCACCTACTGCTCCTCTACACCGGCGGCACAACCGGCATGCCGAAGGGCGTCATGTGGCGCCAAGACGACTTGTTCGGTGTGCTCGACGCCAACAATCGCAAGCGGCTTCCGCCCGAGCAAAATCTCGATGCCGTGGAGGCTCGCGCCACACGGCCCGGGCCGCGCAACATGCCGGGCGCACCGTTGATGCATGGCACCGGCCTGTTCAACGCAATCAGCAATCTGATGGTCGGCGGCAGCGTCACCACCACGGTGGGTCGCAGCTTCAGCGCTGAGGAGTTCCTCGATTCGGTCGAGCGGTACGCCATCAACTCGTCCTCGATTGTTGGCGATGCGTTTGCCAAGCCGATCCTCAAGGCCCTCGAAGCCGAGCCTGATCGTTGGGACATCTCGTCGCTCCGCGTGATCGTGTCGTCCGGCGTGATGTGGTCGAAGGAAACCAAGGCCGGACTGCTCCGGCATAACGATCGGTTGATCATGGTTGATGCGCTCGGATCGAGCGAGGCGATTGGCATGGCAACGAACACGACGACCTCCGAATCGGTGACCGACCCGAATCGTCAGACCGCTCGGTTCGAACTCGGGCCGAATACGCGAGTCATCACTGATGACGGCAACGATGTCGTACCTGGCTCGGGTGAGCGTGGCCGAGTGGCCCTTCGAGGCCGCACTCCCATCGGCTACTACAAGGACGAAGCTAAGTCGGCCCAAACCTTCGTGATCGTTGGCGGCGAGCGCTACTCCATCCCGGGCGATTACGCCACGGTCGAGATCGACGGCACTGTTGCACTCCTCGGACGCGGCAGCCAATGCATCAACACGGGTGGTGAGAAGGTCTACCCAGAAGAAGTCGAAGAGTGCCTGAAGCGGCATCCCACCGTTGCCGACGCCGCGGTAGTGGGGCTCCCTGACGAGAAGTGGGGCGAGTCGATCACTGCGCTGGTTGAGGCTCACCCCGGTGCCTCTATCGAATCACAAGAGCTTCGTGATCACGTCAAGGCCAACCTGGCGGCCTACAAGGCGCCGAAGGTCGTCTTCGAGATCAGCACGGTCGGGCGGGCCAACAACGGCAAGCTCGACTACCGCGCTCTCAAGCAGCGCGCAATCGACCTCGCAGCCGAATAGTTCCGCAAGGAGCCGGAGCTCAGGGGTCGGGTGCAGGTGGCTCCGATTTGAATCGTTGCAAAACGGGCCTGACCCGATACACAACTCTGGTCGGTCGCGTAGCCTCAGGACAATGGACCAACCGACGGCAGCCACCTTCCGGTGGACCGACTACGACGCTGTGCTCTTCGACCTCGACGGCGTCATCACACCGACCGCCGA
>JBLIMF010000099.1:0-9250 GCA_047638615.1 Gammaproteobacteria bacterium | reverse complement strand
CGTCTACGCAGCGGTGCGAACGCGGATATTACTGGTTACTCGCGCAGCCACCGCTGCCCTGGTTGCCGCCCTCCCGGATGCCATCGACACGTTCGTCCTCCTCGTGCACGCCGGGCTCACTCCACAACTCGCCGTCGAACGTCTCGTCGATGCAGCGCCGCTGAGCACGAGGCCGGCATTCGCCGAGGTCGTTCATCGCACTCAACGAGGCGAAGCATTCGCCGACGCACTGGCTGCGCTGAACACCCACTTCGGAACAAACGCCATTGCGCTTGTCGATCTCGTTGCCGCATCGAGCCGGTACGGACTCCCCATGGCCGATGTACTCAGCCAACTCTCGGTAGAAACACGCGCCACCCGACGGCGGCTCGACGAAGCAGCGGCTCGGGCGCTGCCAGTCAAACTGTCGTTTCCTCTCGTCGTTTGCACCCTGCCCTCGTTCGTCTTGCTCGCCATCGCCCCTGCGGTACTGGCAGCCCTCTCGTCGCTCGGCAACAACGCCTGGTGACCGACTGTTCCCGCCCACTTCTTCGGAGATACCGATGCCACACCTCATCTTGACCTGCTATTTCTCCATTGCCACAGCATCCGCTGCTGCGACCGACCAGCTCGACAACCTGCTTGCCCAGCATCGGTCGCGTTGCGCTGGCGAGCGCGGACAGGCAACCACCGAGTACGCACTCGTGTTGCTCGCTGCAGCATTGGTCGCCCTCCTGGTCGTCGCCTGGGCCACCGCTGGCGGAGGTGCCGCCCGAATCAGTCGCCTGTTTAACGCGGTGATCGATGCCGTGATCAGCAGAGTCTGATGTCGAGGCGCGAACGCAACGACGCCGGCCAGGCCACGGTCGAATTCGCGCTGGCGCTGCCCGTGCTGCTGATCATCGTGCTCGGCATCGTTCAGGTCGGCGTCGCGATCCGCAATGAGCTCGCCGTCGAGCTCGCCGCCCGGGAAGGGGCACGCGCCGCAGTCGTGTCATCCGACCCGAGCGGTGCCGCCGGGCGGGCCGCACGCCGCTCAGTGAGGATGCCGATCGAGGTGTCGACGCAGACAACTTCGCATACCGTCGAAGTCACGATCACCTACACCGATCCGACCGACGTGCCGATCATCGGCCGCTTCCTCGGCCCGAGCACGCACCAGGCAACAGCGACCATGGCAACCGAGCCCGACTGACGCGATCGGGCGTGATGCTCGGGTCGGCGCCGTTAGCTTGGCCGCTATGGACCTGCGCGCGACGACGAGCATCGTGGCTGGCGTTCCGACCGTTGCTGTCGACGGCATCGTCGACCTTGGGTCCATCGCGGCATTTCGCGACGCCTTACTCCGCACTGTTCATGCCAACAGCGGCACGCTCGTGGTGGCCGACCTTGATGGTGTCGTTGCACTCGACGATGCCGGTCTTGGCATGCTGCTCGGCGCAGCAGCCGCGGCCCGACAGGCTGATGGCGACCTCGAGATCGTGTGCACCAACAAGCGACTTCGCACCCGGCTTGAGCGCACCCGCCTCGACCAGTCGATCACCGTTCGGGACACCATCTCATGACCGACACTGGCCGCCAATCTGGCGACGAGCCAATCTTCCACATCGCACTTCCCGAGGACTGGCAGGGCGCCTTCGAGACGGGCGAGTACCGGTGGTCGACCCGCGGCCAAACGCTCGACGCAGTCGGCTTCATCCACTGTTCAACGGCGGTCCAGGTCGAGATCACGGCCAATCGCTACTACACCGATCTCTCCAACCTCGTGCTCCTGACGATCGATCCCGTTGCTATCCCTTCGGAGGTCCTCTGGGAACCGCCAGCGCCGGGCGTCGATGAGCTTTTCCCGCACGTCTACGGCCCGATTCCCATTGCCGCCGTCAACATGACCACGATGTGGACCCGCCAAGGCGAAGGCTGGGTCCTCAGGGCCTGAGGGTTCGCGCTGCCAGCGCCGAAGGCGCTGCGGTCGCGAGCAAGATCACCAGTGCAGGGTGCCAGGGCCGCCCTTGAAGGGGCCTATCACGTTGTTCGTGATCCAGCCGCCATAAAACAAACCATCGTTGCCAGCAACACGCTCGTCGTCAACCCAGCACTCATCGAATCGCTGCGCGTAAAACGCCCAGTGGTGGGCTAATTCGGTAAAGGCCGGTGTCGGGGTTTGGTAGGTCCATGTTGCATCGACGACTGGGTTGACCGAATGACCGGCATCGACGCCGGCAAGATCAACCGACGTGTAGGTCGCCAAACCCTTCCATTCACACAGCGTCCGCGTGGCAGATTCCACAAAAGCAGAGTCGTCCACGAATTCCTGCGCAACGTAATACGCCGGAGGCTGGCTGGTTTCGAGGACTCGCCAGGCGCGAGGGGCGTCGACAATCGTCACGCCTGCGTGCACAACACGGATACGCCATTCAACGTGCTCGAGCGAAGGAGGCCGAGGAAAATCCCAGACAGACTCGAACGGCTTTCCGTTCGGGGCTATTCCGTCGCGCCGATCCGCCTTCGGTCGTCTCCTGATCATGTTGTTATCCTCCTCTTGCTGGCCACCTATTGGTACTCAGACTTCTCGGGCGGCTTCTTGCCCCCTCGTCGCCGATCTGCCACCTTCTCACGTGCACGCTGTTCTTCTTCGAGCGCGGCCTCTTCTTCGATCAATTTCTCGAGCGCATAGAGCCTCACCGAGGCGAGTTCACCCGCGCTGATCGCAGCTTGAACGGCGCATCCCGGCTCCTGATCGTGCTTGCAATTGCGAAACCGACACCCATCCATGAGGTCGAACACATCAGCAAACGCCCGCTCGATCCCGTTACCTGACAGCCATAGGCTCACTGCGCGGACGCCTGGCGTATCGATCAACCAGCCACCTGTGGTCGAGTCGTCGAGAGGAACGAGTTCGGCTGCAACGGTGGTATGGCGGCCACGTTGGTCGCCCTCGCGAACTTCCTTTGTCGCTTGCCGTTGGTTGCCGACCAGAGCGTTCACAATCGTCGACTTACCTACACCGCTCGCACCGAGGAACGTCAACGTTCGGTTGCCCTCGGCATACGACCGGAGAGCGTCGATGCCATCACCGGTGACCCCGCTTGCGAGCATCACCGGCACACCCAGTGCAACCTCAACGAGTTCGAGGCGAGTCGGTTCGGGGTCGTCGACGAGGTCGGTCTTGGTCAGCACGACAACAGGTTCGGCTCCCGAGTCGAACGCCAACACCAGCTCACGTTCAAGACGCCGAGGGCTCGGCGGCGAGCCGAGTGCATGCACGAGGAACACCACGTCGATATTTGCCGCGAGCGTGTGCGAGACGGCACGCATGCCGTCGAACGAGGCGCGTCGGGTAAATGCCGAGGTCCGTTCGAGGACATGTTCCACCTTCTCGCCATCGTCAGACACGACAATCCAGTCGCCGACGGCTACTTCAGCGCCAATATTGCGCATTCGGATGGGGTCGACGAGCCCACGGGCCTGGTCCATCGTGGAGATTGCTGTGCTCCAGCCCCTATCGAGCCGGGACACACGGACGGGAACACCAGGTGAACCGATCGATTCCCATGCCGCTTCAAACGCGTTCGACCAGCCCAGGGCAACACGGTCAGCAGAGGAGGACATTGCCTCAGAACGTACCCTTCCCGTGGCCGTCAGGCCGAAGGTAGCGCGATGCGGTTTACCGAGCCGCGATGCGGAACCGTCTCGTTTACGGCACACTCCCATTGACAACTCTGCTGCAATCCCCTAGCGAAAGACCCTGATGTCTAAGCCACTCGTCATCGTCGAATCTCCTGCGAAGGCGAAAACCCTCTCGAAGTTTCTCGGCAGTGGCTACGACGTGCGCGCCTCCGTTGGCCACGTCGCCGACTTGCCCTCCAAAGGGTTGAACATCGACGTCAACAACGGTTTCAAGCCGACTTACGAGTTGACCGAACGCGGCAAGACAGTCGTCAAAGACTTGAAGGCTGCACTGAAAGACGCTTCCGAGCTCTATCTCGCAACCGATGAAGATCGGGAGGGTGAGGCCATCTCGTGGCACCTGCTCGAGTACCTGAAGCCCAAGGTGCCGGTCAAGCGAATGGTGTTCCACGAGATCACCAAGGCCGCTGTCGACCACGCTGTCAACAACCCCCGCGGCATCGACTACGGCATGGTCGACGCTGCCGAGACGCGTCGCTTACTCGACCGTTTGTACGGCTACGAGGTCTCGCCGGTGCTCTGGCGCCGCGTGAACCGTGGCCTGTCCGCTGGTCGTGTGCAAAGCCCCACGGTCCGACTGGTCGTCGAGCGCGAGCGCGAACGCATCGCCTTCGTCAGCGCGGGCTACTGGGACATCGACGCGATCACCGCAACCGATCCGTCGTTCGATTCCAGGCTCGTCGGCGTCGCCGGTTCAAAGGTGGCCAACGGCAAAGACTTCAACGACAACGGTCAAGTGATCACGCCGAAGAGCGGCAACACACCAATTCAGCTGACTGAGGGTCGCGCTCGCGGTTTAGCTGAGGGCCTCGAAGGCAAGCAGTTCACTGTTCGCTCCGTCGAAGAGAAGCCATATCGCTCGTCACCCAAGGCTCCGTTCATGACCTCGACGCTGCAGCAGGAAGGCGGCCGTAAGCTCCGTCTCTCCTCGAGCCAGGTCATGCGTGTGGCGCAGGGCCTCTACGAGCGTGGCTTCATCACGTACATGCGTACCGATGACGTGATCCTCTCTGAAGAGGCAATGACGGCGACCCGTGACGCGGTGACCAGTGGGTACGGAGCAAAGTACCTCAACGCTGCACCAAAGCAATACAAGAAGAAGACCCAAGGCCAAGACGCTCACGAAGCCATCCGCCCGACCACTCCGTATCGCTCGCCCGACAGCGTGTCAACCGATCTCAACAGCCAGGAACTTGCGCTGTACCGGATGATCTGGCAGCGCACGCTGGCGTCGCAAATGGCCGACGCTGCAGGTGTCACCGTCTCGATCCGCCTCTTCGCCGAGTCGCTCGACCGTGCCACCGGCGAGCTCGTCGACTGCGAGTTCGCAGCATCCGGCACGACGATCACATTCCCCGGCTACCGCGCCGTCTACGTCGCATCGAAAGAAGAGACCGGCGAAGACGCTGCCGATAAAGAAGCACTCCTGCCGCCGCTCGCCGCCGGCGACTTGGTGCCGATCGCATCGATCAACCCGAACGGCCATACGACGTCAGCACCATCGCGTTTCACTGAAGCATCGCTCGTGAAGCGGCTCGAAGAACTGCGTATCGGTCGACCGTCCACCTGGGCATCGATCATCCAAACGGTGCAGGACCGCGGCTACGTGTGGAAAAAAGGTCAGGCACTCGTGCCAACCTGGACCGCATTCGCCGTCATCCGGCTGCTCGAAGAGCACTTCGAAGCGCTTGTCGACTACGAGTTCACAGCATCGACTGAGCACGACCTCGATGCGATTGCTGCTGGCACTCGCCAGAAAGACAAATGGCTCCAACGTTTCTACTGGGGCGACCAGGGCGACGCGAGCGTTCCTCCCATTACGGCTGAGGCCGGCGACGGCGACGATGCGCTACTCGGTTTGAAGCGACTGGTCGAAGAAAACCTCGACGAGATCGACGCTGCCGAAATCAACACTTTCCCTCTCGGCAACGACGCAGACGGCAACGAAATCGTTGCCAAGCCAGGCAAGTACGGCCCGTACGTCAAGCGCGGCGACGACACTGCGTCGGTTCCCGACGATCTCCCACCGGACGAACTGACCGTTGAGAAGGCCACCGAGCTGCTCAACGCTCCAAAGATGGACGATCCGATCGGCGAGCTCGACGGGCTCCCCGTATTCGCGAAGAACGGGCGCTACGGCCCGTACGTGCAGTGGGGCGATCACGACAACCCGCCTCCCGGTATGGAGAAGCCGAAAATGTCGTCGCTCTTCTCGAACATGGTGTTTGAAGACGTCACGATGGCCGACGCCGAGAAGCTGCTGCAGCTCCCACGCCTCCTCGGCGAAGATCCAGCCGATGGCATCGGGATCTTCTCGAACAACGGTCGCTACGGCCCGTACGTGATGAAGGAGAAGGACTATCGCAACATCGATTCCGAAGATCAGCTCCTCACGATCACGCTCGACGATGCTCTGAAGATCTACTCCGAGCCGAAGGTCTACAAGCGTGGCGGGACCAATCTCGCTGCGAAAGGCCCGCTCAAAGAGTTCGGTATCGACCCGGTGTCGGAGAAGAACGTCACCGCCAAAGATGGCCGCTTCGGCGTGTACGTCACCGACGGCGAAACCAACGCCTCGCTCGGCAAGGGCGACCGTCTCGAAGAGGTCAGCCCCGAGCGCGCCTACGAGCTCCTTGCAATCCGTCGAGAAGCAATCATCGCCAAGGGTGGCACCCCCGGCAAGAAGGCCAAGGCCACGAAGAAGAAGGCTGCAGCCAAGAAAAAGGCCACAACGAAAAAGAGCACAGCCAAGAAAAAGGCGCCTGCCAAGAAAGTCGCTGCGAAGAAGACCCCGGCAAAGAAAACAGCGGCAAAGAAGACAGCGGCAACCAAGCCAGTCATCACCGACATCAACGACTGACTGTCCCCGAGCCCTAGCCTCCAAGCCGTGACGTCGCCGCACTACATCGCCTTCGAAGGTGCAGAAGCCTGCGGCAAATCCACGCAGGCCGCGCTGCTTGCTGCTCGGATGGGTGCGGTACTCACTCGCGAAACAGGCGGCACCGCTGTCGGGGCGCGGCTCCGTGAAATCCTGCACGACAACTCGGTCACGAACCTGACACCAAGGGCCGAAGCGCTAATGACCGCAGCCGATCGGGCCCAGCATCTGGCCGAGGTCGTTGGCCCGGCGCTCGATGATGGCCGCAACGTGGTCAGTGACCGGTCGCTGTACTCGACGCTCGCGTACCAGGGCTACGGCCGTGAGCTCAACGTCGAAGAGCTGACCATCATCAACGACTGGGCGATCAATGCCCGCTGGCCCGAGACGGTGATCTTCCTCGACACCCCCGATGCGCTCATCGCAGAGCGGCTCCAAAAACGCGACCTTGATCGGTTCGAAGCAGCGGGCGCCGCCTTTCATCACCGTGTGATCGAAGGGTTCCGCACGATGGCGTCCGGCAATACCGACCAATGGATCACCGTCGACGGTCGCGGTTCGATCGCCGAGGTCGAAGCAACAATTGTTGCAGCCCTGGCCCAACGAGGCGCGCTATGAGCGACTTCGATGCCGGACAGCAGACCGACGACGACATGACTGAAGAGCAGCTTGAAGCAGCGATGCTCGCCGACGAGCAGGCCGCTGCCACTCCAACAACTTCCGACACGCCCACCTCCGGCAAACTCGAACTCGGTGATCCCGGTTCGGTGTGGGACGACGTCGTCGGGCAGAAACCTGCCGTCGAACACCTCCGCGCCGCAGTGGAGCGCGGCCCGGTCCACGCCTACATGTTCGCCGGCCCAGCCGGTTCAACCAAGCTCGAAGCTGCCCGCGCTTTCGCTGCCAGTCTCATGTCCGGTGGCGAAGATCGCGAACAGCGCGATGCTCGGCTGATCCTCGCCGGCGAGCATCCCGACGTACGCGAAGTACAGCGCGTCGGCGCATCCATCTCTGCCGACCAGGCCAAAGAGGTCGTGCGCGTCAGCTCACTCGCACCGGCCGAAGGCGCCCGCAAAGTACTGATCCTCGACGAGTTCCACCTCCTGTCGCCCAACGGCGCAGCGTTGATGCTCAAGACGATCGAAGAACCGCCGGACTCGACGATGTTCGTCATCCTCTGTGACTTCGTGCCGCGCGACCTGATCACCATCTCGTCGCGATGTGCACGGATCGACTTCCGCACGATCGGTGCCGACGTCATCGCCGCCCGCCTCCTGACCGAGGGAATCAACCCGGCCGGCGCGATGATCGCGTCGAAGGCTGCGCTCGGCAATCTCGATCGCGCTCGTGTGCTCGCCACCGACCCAGCACTCGCCGAACGCCGCAAGGCATTCCTCGGGGCCCCGGGACAACTCGATGGCACAGGGGCTGTGGCCATGCGCCTCGCCAGCGAACTGTTGGCCCTGATCGATGCAGCGGCGGCACCGCTCACAGCGAAACACGAAGCTGAGATTATCGAGCTCGATGCTCGCATCAAGGAGCACGGCGAGCGGGGCAGCGGCAAGAAGCAACTCGAAGAGCGCCACAAACGCGAGCTCCGACGTCACCGCACTGACGAGCTCCGCTCTGGTTTGGCAACGCTTGCATCGGTCTACCGAGATCAGGCGCTCGCATCGACGAAGCCGGGTAGCAACCGCTGCGACATCGAGGGGTGCTCGGACGCCGTGGGCCAGATCCACAGTGCGTTGGAAACAATGGAGCGCAACCCCAATGAGCGGCTGCTGCTTGAGTCGCTGCTCTGGTCGCTCCCTGATACCAACGGAGTCATAGCATGACCTTTGCCGCTGCCGACTACACGGCTTCCCTGCGCTGTCGACACGCAAATCGATCGAGGGACGGCTGGCGGTCCGTCGGGTTGCTCGCCGCCCTGGCAACTGCAGTCACGCTCCTGTTCGGCTCGGTTGCATTCGCTCATTCCGGCCTCGGCGCGGCCAGCCCTGGACCGGGCGCAGTCGTCGGTGGCGAGATCACCACGATCCAGTTGCGATACGCCAGCACGATTACCGACCCTGACGGGTCTGTCACCGATCCGAACGGCAAAATCATGGGCAGCACGTTCATCCAGGACGGCAATTTGAAGGTGACCGTGTCACTCGACACCCCGTTGTCGGTAGCCGGTCAATACGCGGTACGACACATCAGCACCGACGTCGAAGACGACGACCGCGTCGCAGCTGCCTACCTCTTCACCTACGACCCCACCGCCCCCCCGCCGCAGCTCGAAATCATCCCTGACGACGAGGGCCTCCCGTGGGTCTGGATCATCGCCGGTGTCGGAAGCGGCGTTATCGCCGTCGTTGTATGGCGCCTTGCTGCATCGCTGAAACGCGCTCGTGGCAGCGCTCCAGCGGTCTGAACCAGGCCGCCAATGGTGAATTCCTGACATGATGAAATGGTGTAATGGTCAAATGGTGAAATAGCTCGTCCCCGGTGAGCGTCGGATGTACGAGTCGCCGTGGGTCAACGTTGCGCTGACCACCATTGAACCACCCGGCGTCAAGCCGTTCGAGCCTCATGTTATCCGTGCTACCGGGCCTTCTGCTGGGTGCGTCATCACCCGGGGCCCACACGATCAGCAGGAGATTCTGCTGATTTTTTTGTCATCGTTTCATCACCGACACCGATCATCGTGTTCCAGCCGACTAG
>JBLIMF010000098.1:0-9388 GCA_047638615.1 Gammaproteobacteria bacterium | reverse complement strand
CCGGGGCTGCGGGCATCCCACTACTCACCGGCATTAGCGCACCTCAAGATCAGGTTCAGGCTGATGTATTCGTCGACGTGCTGACCAACTCAGGCAGCGACATGCTCGACCAATTCGACATCGCACAGAAAGAATTGGTTGCCAACGAAGCAGAACTCGGTGAACGCGAACGTGATATCGAAGCGCAAAAGGTCGTCTTTGACCGATTGCGAGGACAGGCAGAGGCCGAGGTTGTCCGCCTCCGGGAGGTCGAAGAAGAACGCCTGGAAGACGAGGCTGTCCAACTCGCCCTCGCCGCGCAGTTGGCAGAAGAACGTGCCGATCTTGAAGAGCAGATTCGTCGCGAAGACGAGGCAGTAGCACGAGCGATTCCCGACCCGGGCGCCGGATTGCCCGCCCCGACAACGACCATCGAGGCGCGGTCGACGGTCCGCGGCGACGCTGCTGCATCCGGTCAGGCCCCGAACGATGTCGATGCCGATGCGGCAGATGCGGACGGCGGAACCGCACCAATCATCGATGCAACGCCAGTCGAGACCACTCCGCCGACCACGGCTGTGCCGACAAACGAAGGCGCATCGGGCGGTACGAGCGGTGGCCGAACCGGAACCGGTGGCAGCGGTAGCAATCCGCGACCGGTTGACACTGGTGCTGGCTACCTCGACTCGATTATTTGTCCGATGCCCGGCTCGGCTTACGGCGACACCTGGGGTGCACCTCGGTCTGGCGGTCGCAAGCACGAGGGTGTCGACATGATTGCACCACGCGGCGTTCCGATTTACGCTGTCACTAACGGTTTCGTCACTTTCAAGTTCAACACCCTCGGCGGTAACGCAGTGTCACTCGTTGGCGACAACGGCACTCGCTACTACTACGGGCATCTCGACAGCTACGAGGGTCGTAGCCGAACAGTGCTGCAAGGTGAGGTCATCGGTTACAACGGTGACACCGGCAATGCGAAGTTCAGCACGCCGCACCTCCACTTCGAGATCCATCCCGGCGGTGGTCTTGCGGTGAACCCGTACCCTTCAGTACGCGTCGCTGGCTGCTGATCTGACAATCTCGTCAACATGGCGAGTCCGGAAGTCGAGGCATTGGCCGCACTCCTGAGCTTGGCACTCGACGATTCGACCGTCACCGATCTGACCCGGCTATCCGGAGGAGCATCGCGGGAGACCTGGCGATTTGCCGCCGACGGGATCTCCCGCGTGGTGCAACTGCAGCGAACCGGCGACAGACGCGACATGCTTGTTGAAGCAGCGGTGGTTGGCGCAGCACACACAGGTGGCGTCCCGGTTCCTGAAGTTCACGTGGCGCAACGGCGGCCCGACGGAAGTGCCTTCATGATTGTGGAGGCGATCGACGGCGAGACGATCGCTCGCAAGATCCAACGCAACGATCAGTTCGCAGAAGCCCGAGCACGGTTTGCCGCTGACTGCGGTGCAGCACTCGCCAAAGTTCACCAGCTCAATCCGTCGACGGTTGAGGGTCTCGTTGACACCGATCAAGTCGCGTTCTACACCGAGGTACTCGACGGCCTCGGCCAGCCGCACCCAACCTTTGAACTGGTCCGTAACTGGCTGATCGCGAACCGCCCCGAACGGGCCCGCACCACGATCGTGCACGGCGACTTCCGGCTGGGCAATCTCATCGTCGACGATGGCGGGATGCGTGCAGTGATCGATTGGGAACTTGTCCACCTGGGCGACCCAAATGAAGACCTCGGCTGGCTCTGCGTCAAAGCCTGGCGCTTCGGCGGCGCTCCGCCAGTGGCGGGTATCGGCGCACAATCTGACCTGTTTGCCTCGTACGAAGCTGCAGGCGGCGGCGTTGTCGATCCGGACGCCGTTTTTTGGTGGGAGGTTCTGGGCACCTGGAAGTGGGGAATCATGTGCATCTTGCAAGCCGACGCACACCTGTCCGGCACCGTGAGGAGCCATGAGCTCGCTGCGATCGGACGACGAGTGTGCGAGAACGAGTTCGACTTACTCAAGATGCTGGAGGGTCGCTGGTGAGCGCCGGGCCGCATGACGCACCGAGTGCAGCTGAACTTGTTGAGGCAGTTCGTGAGTGGCTCGAACGCGATGTCTTGACGTCTACCGAAGGGCGGCTGAAGTTTCACACCCGAGTTGCTGCAAACGTCCTCGCGATGGTTGGACGCGAGCTAAGCCTTGGTGACCAACACATCGCTGACCACACGGCTCGGCTCACCTTGCTTGGTGTCGAATCTGATGCCGAACTGGCGACAGCGATCAGGGCCGGCCTGGTTGCCGTCGAGCCGGACGTGCTGCGGGCAGCACTTCTCGACTCGGTCGTTGACAAGCTGCGAGTGGCGAACCCGAAGTATCTCGAGAGCTGAGCCGTTCAGGGCTTGACGGTGAGGCGAACCGGCTTGTCGACCACGGGTTGGCCGGCTGCCAACTGGCCGCAGGCTGCGTCGATGTCGGTGCCGCGGTTCTGTCGAACTGTTGCGTTTGCGCCGAAGTCTTCGAGTGCATCGCGGAAGGCATAGACCTTCTTGAGTGGAGTTCCCTTGGTCGGGTAGCCCGGCGTTGGGTTCAACGGGATGAGGTTGACGTGAGCGTGTGGCTGCATCTGACGACACAGGGCGGCCAGTTCCCGAGCATCACTGGTCCGGTCATTGACCCCATCGATCATGGCCCACTCGAAGCTGACGCGACGGTTCTTTACCTGCAGGTAATCGTTGCACGCGCTGATCAGGTCATCGATCGGGTAGCGCTTGTTGATCGGGACCATTTCGGTTCGCAATTCGTCGTTCGCGGCGTGCAGAGAGACCGCAAGGTTGACGGGGAGCGGCAGGTCTTTCAGTGCACGGATCCCCGGAATCAGACCGACCGTGGAGATCGTGATGTGGCGAGCGGAGAGGCCGATGTCACCGTGAATGCGCTCGACGGACTTCCAGACAGGTCCGAGGTTGGCCATTGGCTCGCCCATGCCCATGAATACGATGTTGCTCACGCGGCGGTCGACCTCTTTGGCGCGCTGGGATGCTCGCACAACCTGTTCGACGATTTCGCCGACGGTGAGATGTCGGGTGAACCCGGCCTGACCGGTTGCGCAGAATCCGCACGCCATGGCACAACCGGCCTGGCTGCTGACGCAGACGGTGGCCCGGTCGGCGTACAGCATCAGGACGGTCTCCACGCGACTGCCACCATCGAGTTCCCACAGGAACTTCACGGTGTCGCCGGTTTCGTCGACCGATTCGGTCACAGGTATCAGCGCAGTGGGGAGTTCCCGATCGAGACGCTCGCGCAGCTTCTTCGGGAGATTGGTGATGTCGACCGGGTCAGCGAGCTGTGTGTACAGCCCTTCCCACAGTTGGTCGAGACGGTACCGAGGTTCGCCATGGAGACGCTCAGCAAGTTCATCACGGGTCACGTCGTATCGAGTCGGCCCATCCACTCGACCACGTTACCGGCCACACCGCGTCCCGTTCTCTCCGACGAGACCGAACATCTCTGCCGAGAACAGCGGATTTCAGCCGATGTGGGGAGCGGCAAGCTGTTTGTAGTCGGCGATGCGGGTGCGAACCACGTCGAGGCTGGCGGTCCAGAACGCTTCGTCGGTCACGTCGAGACCGAATGCCTGGCCAAGTTCCTCGGCAGTGTCCATGCCGGCACGCGACAGCAACGTGTCGTACCCGGCGCGAAAACGCTCGGGATCGTCCTGGTAGCGAGCGAAGAGCCCAAGGCCGAAAAGGAGGCCGTACGTGTAGGGCCAGTTGTAGAAGTGCGAGCCGTAGTAGTGCGGCTTGAGGAGCCACATGTAGGGGTGCGCCGTCGATTGATCGATGCCATTGCCGTAGGCCGCGAGTTGTGCGTCGGTCATCATCTCGGAGAGCTCGCCCGCGCTCAGCGTGCGTCGTTGGCGACGGGCAAAGACCTCAGTCTCGAAGAGGAAACGCGAATGGATGTCGACCACGACCTGGTTGGTGCCCTGCAGGTCGATGTCGAGCAGCGCAAGCCGTTCGTCTCCGTCGAGGCGTGCGAGCCCAGCTTCGACGACGAGCGTTTCGCAGAAGATGCTTGCGGTCTCGGCGAGGGCCATTGGCAGGCGTCGCTGCAACGCCGTTCGGCCAACAAGCGTGGTGTTGTGATAGGCGTGACCGAGTTCGTGGGCCGTGGTTTGGGCGGATTCAGCTGACCCCGACCAGTTCAACATGACGAGCGAGCGATCGCCCCCGAATGGCATGCAGAACGCCCCGCCCTGTTTGCCATCACGCGGCTCGGCGTCGATCCACTGCTCGTTGATAGCCCGGTCGACGAGGCCACCGAGATTGGGGCTGAACTCGCCGAAGGCATTGCGAACGATGGCGAGGCCTTCGTCCCACGAGACATCACCAGCAGCCATCGGCAGCGGTGCGACGAGATCCCACCAGGGGAGTCCGCTCCCGGGGGCCTGGCCGTGCAGTTGCGCCTTGACCTGCATCCACCGACGGAAGTCGGGGAGTGATGCTGACACGGCTGACTGCATGGCCTCGAACGTGGCGGTGCTGACGCTATTAGCGAAGCAGGACGCATCGAGCGGTGACGTCCATTTCCGTCGGCGGTTGACGATGTTCGCCTCGCCTTTGATTGCGTTCATGGCTGCAGCGACGGGGACCTCGACTGTCGGCCACGCAGCGAGCTCGGCGTCGTAGGCAGCCCGACGCACAGCTGGATCGGCATCGGTTGCGAGGCCGCGCACAGCAGGCATTGGCAAAGTGGCGGGGCCATCCGGCAAATTGACCTCGGTGGTCAACTGTGACGTGATGTCGCTCTGTAGACGCCCCCACGCACCTGACCCGGTTGTCGACAGCTCGGCGTACAGATGCTCTTCAGTTTCGGACATCTGATGGGTGGCGCGTTCGGCGAAGCGGAGGAGCGGGCCGATGTGATCGTGTGCCTCGGCGGACACGGCAGCGAGCTCGTCGGCACCGAGCGACTTGACCCATTCGGCAAGGCGGGAGAGCAAGGGACGCATCGATGCGCCGACCACGTCGATCTCGCTCATCAATGCCTGCGCCTGCGCATTGCGGGAGTCGGTCGACACCGTTGCGTACACGTAGGCGTCGAGCAGGTCGAGGTCGGCACTGACGCGGTTGAATTCGCGGATCGCCCGGTCGGCTGCAGCGCCGTCAGTGTCCGTCAGCGCGCCTTTGCTGGCCGAGCGGATGTCGAGCTCATCGAAAAGGGCGATCAGCCGCTCGACGTCAGCGGTCGACTGTTCCTTGGCGTCGCTGAATGAGCGGGAATTGAACGACTCATGAACATCGGTAACACTCCAACGCGGGAGCGAATCGGTTGGCTCGGTGGTCGTCACGGGTGTCTCTCCAGAATTGCGCGGGGTTGAGCCCCCCGCATCAGCTTGTCGGAGCGGGCCCTCAGCAGGCGCCGCGGGTGTCGGGGACGGGCGTCGAAGACGGGGCGATGTCGGTGATGAAGGCCGCATTGGTAGCAGAAACGGCAAAACCGAGACGCTCGTACATCGGAACGGCGGCAGCGTTGTCGGCGTCGACGTAGAGCAGAGCGGTGGTGATGCCCTGACCGGCGAGATGTTCAAGTCCGGCCAGCGTGAGCTGCTTGCCGAGGCCGAGGCCGTGGAAATCGGGGTCGACGGCGATTACGTAAATTTCACCGACTCGTTCAGCATTGGGATCAGTGGGATCCGCGGGTTCGTGGACCTTGGTCCAGCAGAACGCTGCCATTCGGCCATCGCGTTCATGAACACGGAACCCAGTTGGGTCGAACCAGTCTTCACCCCGTCGTTGGCAGAATGTGTCGAGTGTCCAGCCACCCTGTTCGCTGTGATCGGCGAAGGCCCGGTTGTTGACCGACAGCCAGCTCTCGTCGTCAGTGCCCGGACGGAAGTCGCGTGTTTCGACGGTCACGTCGAGGCCGGTCGGAAGCGGACGACGCATCTGGAAGAGTGTGCGATCGGCGTGCATCCCAGCATCGACAGCGAGGGTCCGGTGTGCCGTCGTCGGTTCGAATACCCACCAGTTGACGCGTCCACCCCCATCGTACGCGACGACGTCGATGGCTGATTCGATGAGTTCGGGGCCGATCGTGGCCATCTCGTATCGGTGATGCGGATGGACTACCAGCTCGAAGGCGTAGGAGTCGTTGCCGCGAGAGACTTGGGCATACGCAACGGGGTGGTCGTGGCCTGGTTCCCAGGCAACCAGCCCAGCAAAGCCGTTGTGCCCACCGTTGACCAGATCAAGATACAGGTGGTCAGAAAGCGGCGGTCGCCCATCAGCGCGGGTTGCAGCATCGAGCAGCTCGTTGACTGCAGCAATGTCGTCGCTCTCCATTTGTCGCTTAATTTCGAGGCAACGCATAAGTTCAGGGTATCCCGGGCTGGTCTGGCTGGTCGGGCTGGTCGGGCTGGTCTGGCTGGTCGCGAGGGGGTTGTTGCATCGCTGAGCGACGGACAAGTAACATGGGCTCCGCAAATCAGGTTTCCGCCACCTGTTTGCTGCGAGTGTCGGGATCCGCCTCCTGACCTCGCCGTGCGACGACTCCTCTCGAGGGGTCGTCGCCGATTTTTCAGCTCGTGTAGCCGAACGGGTGACGTTTGGTCGAGCTTTGCTGGGTGGCCCGGCCGGCTCGATTATCGTCAGTTCACGGCGCGAAGTGCTCGACTGAGGCTGCGTTCGGCGCTCCGGAGCTGTCGCTCGGCTTCGTGGATTGCCACGACCACGTCGTCTCGATCGCCACCACGGAAGGGCTCGGCAAGCCCGCCGACGCGCTCTCGATACCGGGCGATGCTGTCAGCAATTGACGAGAGTTCGGCAGCAGTGCGTTCGAGGGGTTGAGCCACAGCGTCAGGCTACCGATCGGTAGCACTATGCCAGGCACAGTATGCCGGTCGACAGCCTGACGAAATCGAAGCCGAGAGCTGGGCGTTCTCGTCGGTACGATGCGGATGCGTGATCCGTGTTCGTGACGACCTGCGTGCCCTTCAGGGGTACCACTCTGCCCAGGTCGATGTTCGCATTCGGCTGAACACAAATGAATCGCCGGAACCGCCACCCGATGCCTTCCGCGATGCGGTTGCCGCTGAGGTGTCCAAGATCGAGTGGCATCGCTATCCCGACCGTGCCGCGATGGCTCTACGTGAGGCGATTGCCGAGAGCCACGCCGTCGACCCGGCGCAGGTGTTCGTCGCCAATGGCTCCAACGAGGTGTTGCAGACCGTGCTGCTGGCGTATGCCGGGCCTGGCCGCACGGTCGCGACCTTCGAGCCCAGCTACCAGATGCATGCGCAGATCGCTCGCGTCACCGGAGCCGTTGTGGTCGAGGGGGAGCGTGCCGACGACTTTACGCTCGACCCTGCCGAAGTCGAGCGCGTAATCACCGAATCGCAACCGCACGTCGTTTTCCTCACCTCGCCGAACAACCCAACTGGGCTCGTTGAGCCTGTCGAGCGTGTTCGCCAACTCATCGACATTGCGCCCGGGCTGGTCGTCGTCGATGAGGCGTACGCGCAGTTCTCCGACTGGAGTGCTCTCGATTTGCTCGACGAAGACACACCGCTGGTGGTCACGCGGACCTTCTCTAAAACGTGGTCGATGGCCGGTGCGCGCCTCGGCTATCTGGTCGGTCCGTCATGGCTGGTCGCCGAGCTCGACAAGGTCGTCCTGCCATACCACCTCGATGCCGTCAAGCAGATCGCTGGTCGACTTGCTTTGCAGTTCGTCAGCGATATGGATGATCGCGTCACCCAGACGGTCGCAGAACGCAACCGGATTTCGACGGTGCTCACCGATCTCGGCGTCACGGTCTTTCCGAGTGGCGCGAACTTCTTGCTTTTCCGAGTCGACGGTCACGAGGGGCGTGCCGTCTGGCAGGGGCTTGTCGACCGCAGCGTTTTGATTCGCGACTGCTCAGGCTGGCCTCGCCTTGCCAACTGTCTGCGGGTCACGGTCGGTACGCCCGATGAGAACACTGCCTTCCTCGACGCGCTCGGCGATTTCTTTGCCGACGAGTCTGCCAGCTTCGACACCAGTCAGAACGGAGCCGACCAATGAGTCGCACCGCCACCCGCACCCGCACCACCAAAGAGACGTCGATTGATATATCGATCGATCTCGACGGTACAGGTGTCACCGACATCTCGACCGGCATCCCGTTTTATGACCACATGCTCGATCAGCTTGGGCGCCACGGTGCCTTCGATCTGACGATTCAGGCGACGGGCGACATCGAGATCGACACTCACCACACCGTCGAAGACGTCGCAATCACCCTTGGCGAGTGCTTCGCCGAGGCGCTCGGCGACAAAGCAGGTGTGCGTCGATTCGCCAGCGGCAAGTATCCGCTCGACGAAGCGCTGATCGACGTCGCACTCGACCTGTCAGGCCGCCCGCACGTCGAGTGGCACGTCGACATGCCCGAGAGCCTGGCGCTCGGAAATCCGGCATTCGATCCGCAGCTCGCAGAGCACGTCGTGTCGTCATTCGCCACAGCGGCTGGCATCACGCTGCATGTCGAAATGGTGAGGGGTCGCAACACGCATCACGTCATCGAAGCGACGTTCAAAGGTCTCGCTCGTGCGCTGCGTGACGCAGTTCGCGTCGAAGGACCCGGAGGCGTGCCGTCGACCAAGGGCGTTCTGTGACCCGACCCGTAGTGGCCGTCATTGACTACGGCATCGGCAATTCGCATTCGGCGCAGAAGGCTTTGGAAGTTTGCGGTGCCGACGCTCGGCTGACCGCTGACCCCGAACTGATCGCCACGGCTGATGGCGTCGTCCTGCCAGGAGTCGGGGCGTTCGGCGCATGCATGGCAGCGCTACGCAACCGCGGCCTTGAGCAGCTCGCCGTCGACGCCGTCGCCTCGGGGCGCCCATTCCTGGGGATCTGCGTCGGCATGCAAATGCTGTTTACGCAGTCCGAGGAGACCCCGGGCGCGACCGGGCTTGGGATCATCCCCGGCACCGTCCGCTGGATTCCAACCGTTCCTGGTGTCGGGCCCAAGATTCCACAGATGCAGTGGAATCGCCTCGACCTCGTGCTGCCTAACGATCCGATGCTCGCCGACCTTGGCGTCGATTCGTGGGTGTATTTCGTGCATTCGCTGCATGGGGTTCCCGACGATCCGGCCGTGGTTGCTGCAACTGTTGAATACGGCACCACGTTGAACGCAGCGTTCCGCCTCGACAATGTTTTCGCTGCGCAGTTTCACCCTGAGAAGTCGAGCAGACCGGGGTTGGCGTTGCTGTCGAATTTCGTGGCTGTGTGTTCTCGAGCGGAGGCTGCTGTCTCTCTGCCTCTGCCTCTGTCACCTGGAGCCGAACGATGATCGAGCTGTATCCCGCCATCGACCTGTTGGGCGGCCGTGTCGTGCGGCTTCGCCAAGGCGACTACGCCGACGAGACT
>JBLIMF010000097.1:0-9636 GCA_047638615.1 Gammaproteobacteria bacterium | reverse complement strand
GACGATGCTCGTGTTTCTTGCTCACTGGTGCTCGCACTGCAACGATGAGATCCCCGAGATCATCAAGCTGCGTAATAAGGGCCTTCTGCCGGACAATCTCAACATCATCGGTGTCAGCACGGCAGTAAAGCCCGATCGCGATAACTATCCGCCATCGAAATGGATCGTTGAGAAAAACTGGACCTGGCCGATGCTTGCCGACACGGCCGACTCGGAAGCCATTCAGATGTATGGCGGCTCAGGCTTTCCGTTTGTCGTGATGCTGAACGCAGACGGCACCGTCAACGCCCGCAAGAGTGGCTACGAACCAGCCAGTCAAACCCTCGATTGGATCAACGCCGCGCTCCTCAGCACCTGATCTGAGAAGCCGGTGCGCTGGCTGGCCGACTCAGCCGGCCCAGGTCGGCGGCAATGTCGTGTGGTCACTCACATTGCAGTCGTCACCAAACACGAGGTATCGATCGAAGTTGCGTAGGAACCAGCGATCGTGGGTGACCGTGACGACGGTGCCGTTGAATTGTTGAAGGCCGACTTCGAGCGCTTCGGATGACACGAGGTCGAGGTTGTCGGTCGGCTCGTCGAGCAACAACAACGTGGCGCCCGAGAGTTCCAGCAGCAGGATCTGAAATCGCGCCTGTTGTCCGCCCGACAATGTCTCGAACAGTTGGTGCGCTGCGTGCTGCAGCTCATAGCGACGCAGCATGCCCATTGCCTTACTGAGCACCACATCGTGATCGTGCAAGATGTCAACGAGCTCACGTCCGGTCCACTCTGGGTGCTCATGTGTCTGGTGGAACAACCCGGGAACGACACCTGAGCCGAGCCGGCACACACCATTGTGGGCGACCGCTCCAGTTCCCGAGCCAGGAGCACCATCCATCGAGGCGGAGTCGAGGAGGCGGAGGAAGTGGCTCTTGCCGACGCCGTTGCCGCCGAGCACAGCAACGCGTTCGCCGTACCAGAGCTCGGCGTCGAACGGATCGGTCAGACCTTCGATTTCCAACCCCTCACAGATGACGGCTCGCTTGCCGGTGCGTGCGCCGCGCAGCTGAATGTTGATCACTTGCTCGGCCACGTCGGGCGGCCGATCGTTCTTTTCGACGAAGTGCCGCAGCTTCGTTTCGGCGGCCTTCAACTTGGGCGCGAACGCTTCGCTCATCGAGGTGCGTTGGCGCATCAACTTGACGTAGTCAGCGAGCCGAAGCCGCTCGGTGTCGTACAGCGCACGGTTGTGGGAGCGAACGTTCTCGTGGTGCTCCTTGGCCTTGGCGTACGTGGCGAACGAACCGCCATGCGTCCACGCTCCGGCCGGATCGATTGTGACGATCTTGGTCGCGGTTGCGGCGAGGAGTTCGCGGTCGTGGCTGATGTACACGACGGTCTTGCGTGTCTCGTTGAGTTGCCGCTCGAGCCAACGCTTTGCGGGCACGTCGAGGAAGTTGTCGGGCTCATCGAGCACGAGCACGTCGAACTCGCTCCGTAGCAACGCCTCGAGTGCGAGCCGCTTCTGCTCGCCACCGCTCAAGGTGCGGAGCGGCCGGTCGGCTACTTCGTCGAACGATTCACCAAACGCCCGAGTCGTGCACTCATTCCACAACACCTCGGCGTCATATCCGCCCACATCGCCCCAGGCCGCGATTGCCTCGGCGTACGCCATGCCGTCGCCCGTTGCGAGGGTGGCCTCGGCGGCGGCGAGCTTGTCTGCGGCTCCACAGAGCCGGGTCGGAGCGATCGATAAGAGGAGTTCGCGAACCGTTGATGCGGGGTGTTCGGCGGTGCCGACAAGCTGGTGCATGACACCGAGCTGACCATCGATACTGATCGAGCCTGCGGTCGGCGTGAGCTCACCGGTGATCAGTCGGAAGAGCGTGGTTTTGCCGACACCATTCGCACCGACCAAGGCGACGCGATCACCGTTGCCGATAGTGAAACTGATGTCGTCGAGTAGCTCATCGCCACTGGGCAGACGCCACTCGAGATGACTCACCGAGATCGCGCCCATCCGTTGATTCTATGAACCAGAGGCCCGTCGAGCGCCCTACGTTTGCGACGTCGTCGGCGCGTTCGACGACTGCCCTGGTCAGGGCCGGAGGTGCTCGGCGGCGGCGACGGCGCGCTCGATCACGATGCGGACCGGGATGCCGAGTGCATCGGCAGCGCGTGCGGCATCGTCGAACTCGACCTTGATGCGATGGGCCGCGACCTTGAGGCCGATGGTCTGGCCGTCAATCTCGATGCTTGTCATCTCACGCTGCTGAGGCCAACGCACGAGCGAGGTGGCACGCACCCCGAGCGAACCGGTTTCACGCACCAGCACGTCGCGCACGGTGTGGCGCATCGCAGGCTCGCACAGCGCGCTCACGGTGTGGGCGGGTCGGCCCTTCTTCATGACGATCGGTGTGGCCCACGCATCGTGTGCGCCCGCGGCGAGGAGCCGGTCGATGGCGTGTGCAATGACTTCGCCGGTCACGTCGTCGACGTTGACGTCGAGCTGCACAATCGGGGCACCATCGTCAGTCGCAAAGGACGCAGCGGCGTCGACGATCGTGACCTGGACGACGTTGGCGCGGCCGGGCGGGTCGGCTGTTCCCGCGCCGTAGCCGACGCTGCTCGGGGTTCCGGAAGGCATCGGGCCGAATTCGGTGGCCAGGGTCGTCATCAATGCCGCACCTGTTGGCGTTGCGGTTTCCAGCGTCATCGGCAAGCCGTGCGTCGGAGCGCCAGCTTCTGTGAGGAGCGCGAGCGTGGCCGGGGCCGGATGGGGGAGCGCGCCGTGCGCTGTCTGTACGATGCCGCTGCCGAGGCCAATCGATGAGCAAACGACTCGTCCGATGTCCAACGATTCGAGCGCTGCGCAGACACCGACAACGTCGATGATCGAGTCGAGCGCACCCACTTCATGGAGCTCGACATCGGCCGGATCGATGCCGTGAATCGCACCTTCGACTGCAGCCAACCGTTCGAAAACGGACTGCGCCCGAGCACGCACACGGTCGGGGAGGTCGGCTGCGTCGAGGAGCGCAAAGATCTCACTCGCCGGGCGATGCACGTGCGGCGCAGCCTCTCCAGAGCGCTCACCGTCATGTGCGTGCAATTCGTCGTGCGTGACAATGTTCGCCCACGTCGCGCCGACCCCGCAGCGCTGGACGCGCTCAAAGAACATGGCGTATCCATCGACGCCAAGACCGGCGATCGTGTCGGCAATCATGTCGGTGTCAGCACCAGCATCGACCAGCGCAGCCATCGCCATGTCGCCGGCCACGCCGGCGTGACAGTTGAACCATGCGGTACGGGTCACGAACACATCCGCGCAATTGCGCAGGCAGCTCCGAAGCCGTTGTCGATCCCGACGACCGAGATGCCTGACGCGCAGGAGGCATGCATGGCCAACAGCGCGGTGACACCCTCGAGCCCGGCGCCGTAGCCGACGCTGGTTGGGACGGCGACCACCGGTACGGCCGTCAGCCCACCGATGACGCTGGCCAGTGCACCCTCCATGCCTGCAATGCAGATCACTGCGTCGGCTGAGGTGACGTCGTCGAGGCGAGCAAGCAACCGGTGGAGGCCAGCGACGCCGACGTCGGCGATCAATCGAGGTGCGAAGCCGTACGCGCGCAATGTCAGCTCGGCCTCGTAGGCCACATTGAGGTCACTTGTTCCGGCGGTAATGACGAGCACGTCTGACGTGCGAGTCGGCTCGGGCGCGCGCCAGAGGAGCGACCCGTTGGCTTCGATCGCTGGGCCGTGGGCTTCGAGGCATGCAGCCCGCTGGTCGCCATCGGTCCGGGTGAGGAGCACCGGGCCAGATCCGTGTTCCAGCAGTTCTGCGACGATCTTGACGCAGTGCTCGATCGTCTTGCCCGGCCCGTAGACGGCCTCGGGCATACCTTGCCGGAGCGCTCGGTGGTGATCGACGAGTGCCCCGTCGACATCGGCAAACGGCAGCCGTCGGAGCTGCTCCACTGCATCGTCCGGGTTGGTCGTCCCTGCTCGAATGCCTTCGACCAGGTTGCGGAGCGCATATTCGTCCATAACGCATCGTGCCAGAAGGAACGCGTAATGCCATGTCGGTCGATTTCTCGAGGCGGCAGTTCGTTGACAATCGCCTACGCTCAGCCCGATGAACGAGAGTGACAGCGGGCAGGCAACGGCGATCGGACGCGTTGGATTCTTCGGTCCGTTTGGCACGTTCACCCAGCAGGCGCTGCGCACGCAGCCTGATCTGGCCGCGGCCGAGCAGATTCCGTTCCGCACAGTGCCCGACATCCTCGATGCAGTGCAGGCCGGCGAGGTCGACGTTGGCTTCGTACCAATCGAGAACTCGATCGAAGGCATGGTCAATTTCACGCAGGATGCGCTGGCCTTCGACCACGACCTCGTTATCCAGCGCGAAGTCGTGATCGACATCGAACACTGCCTCGTTGCCCGCCCCGGAGTCGCGCTCGCCGACATCTCGACGATTCACTCGATTCCCGTCGCCACGGCACAGTGCCATCGCTATCTCCGCGAGACCTTGCCCGAGGCCGACATCTGCGCGGCGAACAGCACCGCCGATGCCGCCAAAACAGTTGCAGAATCCGGCGACATGAACATCGCAGCGCTCGCTCCGCGTGTTGCCGCTGATCTTTACGGCCTCGACGTGGTTGCTGCGAACATCGCCGACCATGAGGGCAACCAGACCCGCTTTCTGCTCGTCGCCCGCGACGGCGTGCCCGCGCCGACAGGCCACGACAAGACGGCGCTGGTCATTTACCAACGCGCCGATGCCCCCGGCTCGTTGATCTCGATTCTCCAGGAATTCGCCGCTCGACGGATCAACCTGTCGAACCTGTTCAGCCGTCCGACCAAAGACGGTGGCCTCGGCGACTATTGCTTCATCATCTACGCCGATGCCCACGTGTCTGATCAGCTCCTCGCCGACACGATGCGATCACTCCACGCGAAACAGGGTCGCGTGAAGTTCCTGGGTTCGTATCCGGCCGTCGGCGAGCACGCTGACGCCGCTCGTGCCGACGTCGGTGGACGTTGGGATGTCGCTGACACTTGGCTCGCAGCCATCCGCGCTCAAATCCAGTAGCTGTCCCCGGTTTCCGTTCCGTTTGCCTGGGGCCGAAAGTGGAGATCGCGCGCCGTTAGTCTCGGCGCTATGTCGGAACAGTCAGTCGCAGTCGTCACCGGTGCCAATTCAGGGATCGGCCGCGCCACAGCGGTCCACCTTGCTCAGGAAGGGATGCGCGTCTTCGGAACGGTGCGCTCTGCATCCAAGGCTGAGAAGCTGCTGGCAATGGCTGCAGCTGCCGGAGTCACCATCGAACTCGTCGAGCTCGACGTCGCTGACGACGAGTCGGTACAGGCCGGCTTCGCACAGATTCTCGCAGCTGCGGGCCGTGTCGATCACCTCGTGAACTCGGCCGGAGTCGGGGGCAATGCTGTTGCAGAGGAGTGCCCGTCCGAGCTCTACAACAGTGTCTTCAACATCAATGTCACCGGTGCCGTGCGCTGCGCCCAACAGGTGCTGCCAGGGATGCGCGAGCGTCGTTCCGGCACGGTTGTCAACATCACGTCGGTGGCCGGTCGCATCGCGGCACTCGCTCAGTCGCCCTACGTCGCTTCTAAATGGGCGCTCGAAGGCGTCAGCGAAGGAATGGCTCAAGAACTGGCTCCGTTCGACGTGCGTGTCGTGATCGTCGAGCCCGGTGTGACGAAGTCGGCGATCTTTGCCAAGAACATCGATGTGCCGAACTCGACCGGCGCCTATGACGCTCATTACCGGAACATGTTTCAGTTTTACGCTGCCGGGTACCTGAGCGCCACCGACCCGTTCGAGGTTGCCAAGGTGATCCACCATTCGATGGTCACCGACGCACCCGAGCTGCGTTACGCCGTCAGCTGGGCAGGCCCCGAGATGGCTGCGCTCCACGACCGCATCGATCACGCCGACTGGCTCGAACTCGGTCGGATCGACGACCTCGACGCCTACATGACTCGTTTCGAAGAGATCTTCGGCGTCGACATCCACACGCCGAAATGACCACGACCGTTCCGCTCAAGATCCTGACCGTCTGCAGTCACAACCGGACTCGTTCCGTGATGACGATGGTGATCCTGCAGTCGATGCTTGACGCTGGATTGGGTGAGGGCGCGGCCATTGTTCGGTCGCTCGGTTTCGGGCCAGCAGACATGCCGTCGATTCCTGATGCGGTCGATGCGATGAAGCGTCGCGGCTTTGACACGTCTCAACACCGCAGTCGCAAGGTCACTGCGGAGAACGTCGGCCTGGCCGACCTCATCCTCACCTCGGAACGCGATCACGTCGTCAAGATCGCTGCAGTGTCACCACAGGCGTACCGCCAGACGATGACATTGCCCGAATTCCTGTCGCTCGCCGACCTCGATGATTCGCCGCCGGGAGAATCGTTGCGCGACTCGGTCGCAGGGCTCACTGCGTCGCGGTCAGCCCACGTCTATATCAATAGTGACGTTGGCGAGATCATTGACCCGACCGGTTCCTCTTCCCGGGCCTTCGAGAAGTCGGTCGTGGGAATGGAAGAGATGTGTCAGCGGGCAACCAGCTACATCGTGCGGATTGCCGAACCAATGAAGACGGCCAACCGCTTCTCAGTCGACTGAAACCGTCAGAGGAATTGGCCGACGGCGTGAAGCACGAGGCCGGCCAGACCGCCGACAATGGTGCCGTTGATGCGGATGAACTGGAGGTCGCGACCGACCTGCAGTTCCATCTTGTCGGCGGTCGACTCGCCGTCCCACTTGGCGACCGTCGATGAGATGATGTCGCCGACCTCGGCCCGATAGTTCTCGACGGCGTAGGCGAGGGCGTCGGAGATCCACCCGTCGATTTTTGCCTGGAGCACCGGATCGTCTGCGAGTCGATCACCGAGCCGTTGGAGGCTCGTCACGAGACGGACACGCAGTTCGCTCGCCGGATCGTTGGCGGCACTGATCATCCCGCGCTTGGTTTCAACCCACAGTGAGTCGATCCATCGGCGCACTGCGGGATGGTCGAGCAACTCTTCCTTGAGTTCCTCGCCCCTGGCCAGCAGCTCGGGATCGTTGCGCAGCCGCTCGGCAAAGGCCATCGTCTGTTTGTCGACATTGCCGCGGATCTCGTGCTGCGGACTGTGGCCAACGTCATCGAGAAAGCGGCTGACCGCGTCGTAGATCTTGTTGAAGACACGATCATCGATCGGCTCGGGGACCCACCACGGCGACTCCTCGTCGAGACGGTCGCGGAAAGTGTCGCGGTTGTCGTTCAGGAAGCCGGCGACGCCGACGAGTACTGCGTCGAGGAGCCGTTGCTGATGGCCGCCTTCGACGGTGAGGTCGATTGCCTTGCCGACCAGCGGAGTGATGGGCGTCGCTCGGACACGCGATTCGACGAGGTGCTCCAGGCCCTGCTGGATCTCGTTGTCGTCGAGTACTTCGAGCCCGCCACGCAAGACGTCGGCAACCGCATCCCCTGCGCGAGTTGCATTGGTCTTCGCTGCCAACCATTCACCGGCACGACGACCGAGTTCGGCACCGCGTAGCCGTTCGTCAATCACTTCGCGCGTGAGGAAGTTTGACTCGACGAACTCGCCGAGGCTCTGCCCGATCTGGTCTTTGCGCTTCGGGATGATTGCCGTGTGCGGGATGGGGAGCCGCAGCGGGTGTCGGAAGAGGGCGGTGACAGCGAACCAGTCGGCGAGCGCTCCGATCATGGCAGCCTCGGCAAAGGCACGGACGTAACCGACCCACGCACCAGACTCCTCGTTGATCTTGGCCACGACATAGATGGCCGCGGCGATGGCCAGCAGCGAGGTGGCCACCAACTTCATGCGCCGCAGCGCCGCGCGCTTCTCGAGATCGGGGTCGACGGTCATCGGGCCTCCAGGTGAAGGTGAACCGACTCGCAAGCCCGACTCGGCCTCAGACTTCACGAGCTTTCTCGTGAACGCCCCGAACGACGGAAACCTCGACGAAGTTTCCGTTGGGGTCTTTGAGCACGCAGGTGAAGCTGAGCGGGTCTGGCATCATCCGCGCCTCCACGGCGAGGGAGCCCGGACGAAAAGATCGCGGCCTTCGAGGGACTGTGACGACGTCGGACGAAGCCTGTGTGTTGCTGCACTGTCACTCATTGGTCCACCTTCCAGTGTTGTGGGCAACACCGACGTCGCCCCACAGTATGGAGGTTATTCGCTGGCCGGGAGCAGGCCCATGAAAGGTGTCCCCTGAACTCCGGGGATGGTTGGCGGCCCGCTCCGCTCGGATCCTGTGCGTGACGCCGAGCGTGTTGCACGGCCTCGCGATGATGGCGATGACGAGGAGAACAATCGGCTCAAAGTCGACACCGAAATCATTGTCGAGTTGGGAGAGATCGTCGACAAGCAATTGAAGACCAACTGCACCTGCCGAACTGTCGTGATGCCCGATCGAACGATTGCCCGACCCCGAGACATGTATTGAGGCCATCCGCCGTCAACTCCAGTCGACGCTGGTCGACGTCGTGGGTCAGATTGATTGGACACCACACACGCGTTCGAAACTCGTCTTCTCTCGCAGAACGTGGTGCCACAAACGGTCAGCGTCTACCTCTTCGGGTATCGATCAAGTTCTCCAGGCACCCAACCCACACAAAGTGACGCAGACTCTCGGTCTCAGCCGTGCCCGCCTCGTTTGACGCCTCCGTACTTCATTCGGGTGTCTGCCAAAGATGCTGGTCGGGCTTCGTCATCGTTGATTCCGGCGGCCACGATTTCGCCTGCGAACAGGGTGTGGGTGCCGAAGTCGATGGCGTGTCGGACGGCGCAGTCGATCCAGGCGAGAGCCTCTTCGAAGATGGGCGACCCGGTGGGGCTGTCACGGATCGCTCGACCGTTCAGTTCGCCGTCGTCGTAGCTGGCTGGTTTGGAGAATTTGACAAACACCCGGGTGTCTTCGGCGTCCCAGAGGTTGAGCGAAAACACCTGGCTCTCGGTGATGAGCCGATGGGTCACCGCAGTGTTGTCGACACCGATGCCGATCAGGACCGGTTCCATGGAGAGTTGGGTAATCCAGCTGGTGGTCATGGCGTTGCGTTCGTCGCCGGCCCGAGACCCGACGAGCGCGAGTGCATTCGGGATTTTCCAGGTCACACGGTTGATGAGTCCATCATCAAGTTCTTCTTTGCCGTCCGACAGACTCATGTCAAGAACCGGGCCGCTCGCGCGGGCTGACGGGCCGACCGCCATGGGTGTACAGCCCTGTCGGCTGGAAGACTCATCCACTTCTTTGGCTTGCTCATGTGGGACCTCGTTCTCATAATTGGTGTCGAAATTTACTTGATCTCTGAGTAGATCTCAAATGTTGTTTGAGAGTCGCAGGGGGTGTTGAGAGACCGATCATGGGCCAACACTGTGTATCGACCCGGTCTCTTCGCCGCTGCTGTCGAGTGAACCGTTCGCTCCGTGGTCGATTTCTTGCGGGAAGCGTTGTCCTGATCTTGAAGGCGTGCTGCCCGGTTCTGTTCTGGTCGGTTCTGTTCTGGTCGGGAAGTGGGTCGGTGGGAGTGCTGGAGTTCAGGTCGAGGTCGATCGGACGACGAGAACCGGGCAGGACGCATTCTCGACGAGGTACTTGCCGACAGACGGCGAGAAGACT
>JBLIMF010000096.1:0-9645 GCA_047638615.1 Gammaproteobacteria bacterium | reverse complement strand
CGACCGTCGACGAGATCGTCGTAGCGAGCAACGTACGTGCCGGTGTCGCCGATGTAACGGAAGAACGTGCCGAAGGGGCCGTCGTTGTTGAACGACAGCGCAAGTGTGCAGATCGCCCCTGACTCAGCACGCAGCTGAATCGACATGTCCATGGCAATTCCGAGTTCGGGGTGGATCGGCCCCTGCATGATGTGGGCGTCAACGATCGGACTGCCAGTTTGGTGTGCGAACAGGTCAACCGTATGGGCCGCGTGATGCCACAGCAGGTGGTCAGTCCAACTGCGCGGCTGGCCGAGCGCATTGGTGTTCGTCCGACGGAAGAAGTACGTCTGCACATCCATGTGCTGAATCGCGAAATCGCCCGCCTGTACGCGACGGTTGACCCACTGGTGGCTCGGGTTGAACCGTCGGGTGTGGCCGCACATCGCGACCAGGCCCGTGCGCTGCTGCGCCTCAATGACGCGTCGGCCGTCAGCGAGGTTGTCGCACATTGGAATCTCCACCTCGACGTGCTTGCCAGCATCGAGGCAGGCGATTGCCTGAGCGGCATGCATCGGTGTGGGCGTGGCAAGCACGACAGCATGCACCTCGTCCAACGCCAAGCTCTCGGCCAAATCCGACGTGACATGGCCGATGTTGTACTCGTCGGCGACCTCTTGGGCCCGATCGGTCGTTCGGTCCACGATCGACACGACTCGTACATCGTCGATCGTGCGCATGGCATTGAGGTGCTTGATCCCGAAGGCACCAGCTCCGGCGAGCGCAACGTTGATGGTCATGGAGTCTCCGCATCTGACTCGGCCAGGATGAGATGGCCAACGGCCGTGTTACTTGCAGGCACGTGATAAAAGCGATACTTAACCGTGGGCGCAGAACCGCCCGCAAGGTCAGCCATGGCGCCGCGGGCAATCAGCCACATCACCAATTCGATGCCTTCGGAACCTGCGTCGCGGAGGTAGTCGACGTGCGGCTTCAATGCGAGGTGTGTGGGGTCGGCAATGAGTTGGTCGAGGAACGCAGCATCGAACGCAGCATTGATCAGACCGGCACGCGGGCCCTGCAGTTGATGACTCATGCCGCCGGTACCCCAGACCTGCACGTTCAGCGGTTCGTCGTACGACTCGATCGCGTTGCGGATGGCTTTGCCAAGGTTCAGGCAGCGCTGCCCCGATGGCACTGGGTACTGGACGACGTTCACAGCGACCGGAATGATCGGGCAGGGCCATGAGTCGGGCTGACCAAACATCAGCGACAACGGGACCGTGAGCCCGTGGTCGACGTCCATCCGGTTGACGATGGTGAGGTCGAAGTCCTGCTGGATGACCGAGTGCGCGATGTGCGCGGCGAGGTCGGGGTGGCCCTGCACCTCGGGCACTGGGCGCGGGCCCCACCCTTCGTCGGCAACGGCGTACGTCGCGGCGGTGCCAATGGCAAACGTCGGGATCATGTCGAGGCTGAAGGCCGTGGCGTGATCGTTGTACACCAGCACGATGGCGTCGGGCGTGTTGTCACGCATCCATGCCTTCGACGGCTCGTAACCAGCGAACAACGGCTGCCAGTACGGCTCGGCAGTCTTGTCGTTGTCGAGCGCTGCGCCGATCGCAGGAACATGTGACGTGTAGACCGATGCACTGACCCGAGCGTTCACTGTGCTTCTCCGACGTAGCGGTTGCCGTCAATAGAGCGGCCGCCGCTCGCCATCATCGCCTTGTATTCATCCTCGGACATACCCGTCATCGATCCGGCCATCTGCTGGAAGCTCTTGCCATCGGTCGCCCCGATTTTGGCAAGGAAGTAGATGTTGCCGCCAAGCGCGATCATCACGTTCATGTCGCGATCGAGCACCGACTGCTTTTGCACCTCGCTCATCTCCCACTCGTCGAGGTACGCCCGCTCGTCACTCAGGAATCGAGCGCGGTTGTCCGCAGTCATCAGTGACATGCAGAACTGGTTCAGCCAGTACCCCATCAGCGACTGCGCTGCGTCGAAGACTGTGGTCCCGGGAATGTCGAGGTAAGGCTTGTCAATCGCCATGAGAGATCAATTGTAGGCAACAGGCCAACCGCGGCAGAATAGAGAGATGATCGGCGTTCCCTGCATGGTGATGCGCGGCGGAACGTCCAAGGGCGTCTTCTTCCTCAGCAACGACCTCCCCGCCGATCAACACCAGCGTGATGCGCTGCTGCTTGCGGTGATGGGTTCCCCCGATGCCCGCCAGATCGACGGCATCGGCGGCGCGACGCCACTGACCAGCAAGGTCGCAATCATCAGCGTGAGCGAGCGCGCAGATGCCGACATCGACTACGTCTTTTTGCAGGTCAGCATCGATCAAGCGCTCGTAAGTGACCAACAGAACTGCGGCAACCTGCTCGCAGCCACGGGCCAATTCGCCATCGAACGTGGAATCGTCGCCGCTGCAGGCACTACTGCTTCGATCCGCGTCTACATGTCGAACACCAACTCGGTCGCAACCTCGACGTTCCCGATCAACAACGGACTGCCCGTGTACAACGGCGACACCGCAATTGACGGTGTGCCCGGAACCGCAGCGAGAGTGCAACTTAACTTCGAAGACATCGCCGGCGGATCCTGCGGTGCGCTCCTTCCGACCGGATCGGCCGTCGATCAGATCGACGACATCACGGTAACGATGATCGACAATGGCATGCCGGTTGTCGTGATGCTCGCGACCGACGTCGGGGTCACAGGAAGCGAGACCCCCAGCGAACTCGAAAGCAACGATGTGCTTCGCTCCCGTCTGGAGTTAATCCGCTTGCAGGCCGGCCGGTTGATGGGCCTCGGCGACGTCACCGACACCACCGTCCCGAAGCTGACCATGGTCTCGCCCCCGACTGGGCTCGGCGACCTGTCGACGCGCACGTTCATCCCGCACCGATGTCACGAAGCAATCGGCGTGCTGGGCGCGGTGTCAGTAGCAACCGCTGCGCTACTTCCCGGGTCGCCGGCTGCCACCGTCATCCGAACCGGCGCTGGCCTCGACGGCACGATCATCTGCGAGCACCCGACCGGCAGTTTCACCACCACCATCAGCGTCGATACGAGCACCACGCCGCCCACTGCCCGGCGGGCCGGCATTATCCGCACCGCGCGAAAACTGATGGACGGCGTCGTCTTCCCTGCCTCGCCATGAAATCGATTCCCGGCCCCCACCCCGATCCGCACGCGCCGCTGCACTGGACTCCGCCACCCAACGCCACCGACGCCCACTGCCACGTGTTCGGTCCAGCGGCCCGCTTCCCCTTCTCCTCGGACCGGTCGTACACGCCACCCGACTCGGGCATCGAGGACTTTGAGCGACTCCAAGAACGCCTCGGCCTGTCCCGTGCCGTGTTCGTGCAGGCCTCGTGCCACGGGACCGACAACGCGGCGATGGTCGACGCTCTGCGCCGCGGCAATGGGCGCTACGCAGGCGTTGCCATGATCGATGAGTCGTTCACCGACGCAGACATCGTTGCGCTCCACGCAGTTGGCGTACGCGGCACACGATTCAACTTCGTCAAACACCTGGGCGGAGCACCCAACCTCGAAGTGTTCTGGCGGCTCGTCGGCCGGGTGCAGCCATACGGCTGGCACATCGTGTTGCACTTCGATGCACAGGACCTGCCCGAATACGCGGAACTCCTCGACCGGATGCCATGTCCGTTCGTGATCGATCACATGGCTCGTGTGCCGACCGCCGATGGGATCGAACAGCAACCGTTCCAAACGCTGCTCGACCTGATGCGCGATGAGCGTGCCTGGGTCAAGATCTCCGGCACAGAACGACTCACCGCTGGCGGGCCACCGCCCTACGACGACGTCGTGCCGTTCGCACGAGCACTCGTTGCCGCAGCGCCCGACCGCGTGCTGTGGGGAACTGACTGGCCGCATCCGAATGTGCGCCACATGCCTGATGACGGCGACCTCGTCGATCTGCTCGTCGACCTCGTTCCCGACGAGGCAACTCGTCGTCGCGTGCTCGTTGACAACCCAGCAAAGCTGTATGACTTCAGCTGAGCGCGTGAGCCAGCGGTCGTGTCGGGCTGGTGGCCCTCGATCGACCCGACGCTCGAAGCCAACCGGCTCAGGCGTTCGTTCGGTCGACGACCACGTTGCCATGTTGGATGATGTGGCTGAGTGCGGTTTTGTGTTGCGCAAAACCAGCGAGGTCTTCGAGCGGGTCGACGTTAGAGATCACGGCGTCGCCGAAGGCTCCGGGGGCAAGCACACCGATTCGTCCTTCGAGGTGGCACAGCTGAGAATTGACTACCCACATCGACCGGAGAACATCGGCTGCGGGTTGCACACTGCCGCGGATCGCAAGTTCTTCGTTCTGCCGCGGTTGCGTCTCGCCGATGAGATCCGTGCCAAACCCCAACGTCACCCCAGCGGCATGGGCTCGTTCGAGCGACGCGAGGCCTGATTCCAGCACGACGGCGTTCTTCTCGAGGTTCGCCGCCGGAAGCCCCAATTGTTTTCCCACGTCGTTCATGGCTTGGTATGTCACCAGAGTTGGCACCATGACCGCGCTGGCATCGGCGAGCACCTTGGCCGTCGGGTCGTCGATGAGGTTGCCGTGTTCGATGCAGTGCACGCCCGCCTTGACGGCCATGACGATGGCTTCGGGTGTGTAGGCGTGAGCGGACACGTAGGTGCCGCGATGTTGTGCTTCGGTAACTGCTGCCCGGACCTCGTCGAGTGTGTACTGGACACTTTCGAGCGGGTCGGAAGGCGAGGCAACGCCTCCAGAGACGTGAATTTTGAGGAAGTCGCTGCCGTCGCGCAGCAGATGCCGCGCGGCCTTGCGGACGGCGTCGCAGCCGTCAGCGACGATCGACATGACGTTCGAGTCAAGCGCGCAGCCGCAACTCGCCACCTCGATCTCCCCGGAACGAACGTCACCGTGTCCTCCAGTCTGGGTCAGCATCAGGCCAGCGCTCACGATCCGCGGACCGCTGGTGGCACCGCTCTCAATCGCCCGGATCAGACCATTCACGTCACCGCCAAGGTCGCGGACCGTCGTGAAGCCGCGCTCGACTGTCGCTGTCGCCAGGTTGGCCATGGCAATACCAAACTCGACTTCGCTCCACTGAGCTAGAGCACGGAAATCCAATGTGGCGAGCCGGAAGTGAACGTGACCGTCGATCAGGCCCGGCAACACGAAGCGGCCCTCCGCATCGACCTCGACGTCGGCGTCACCGGTGTACGCGTCGGCGACATCGACGATGATGCCGTCTTCGATCACCACGGTGTGGTTCTCGGTATAGGTCATCGTTGTTGTGTCGAGAACCATCCCGTTCCTGATGACGGTGCGTTTCGATGAGGTGTTGCTGGAGGTGTTGCTGGACATGTCAGATACTGCTCTCGGGTGGTCGAGTTTCGAAGGTGGCGCGGTAGATGCTGACTGGCTTGGTGAGCATTTCACCGGCGAGTCGTTCGACGGCGCTGGCGCCATTGGTCTCCATTGCGGCGATCGATGCAACGACGTCGAGGCCGGTCGTGACCGAACCGAATGCCGGGAACCCGACGATGTCCGGTTCGGTTCGACCCCCTGCATCGAGTTCGGGGTAGTCGTCGAGACAGATGAACAGTTCGGGAAGTACGTGGCCGGTGGAGAAAAGGTCGCGAGCCAACGACACCGTGCCGCGCACGTGGGCGAGTCCGGTCGCGCCTGTCGACTCGACGGCCTCGAGTAGATCGACCGCTGGAATCGGAGCCCCAGACCCAGTGAACAAGGGTGCCAAGGGCCCGCCCTGGATCAGGGGCCGACGGCTATCGACTCCGAAGTTGGTTGAGCGATAGAACGCCGCACCATCGAAGCGGCCCGCTTCGGCGAGTTCGCGCACGTACTGAGTCGTCTGGGGCGCTGCAGCGGTGTGAACCGTGATGACTATGTTCCCGGCGCTTGTTGCGAGGGCGAGGTACGCAGCGGTGCTCGTCATGGCGCAGGCGTCGTCAGGATCAGCAACGTGGCCTGACAGAGCATCGAGAGCTCATCGTCTGGCGCAGGTTCCTCCGATGGCAGCTGCCGTTGGACGAGCATGCCGAGCATGTGTGAGCGAACGAACCGCCTGGCGAGCAGCAACCGCTCGTGGGAGACATCGAGATCGGCAAAGGCATCTCGCCACGTCTGGTCGAGCCGAAGCCGGGCAGCCGCAAAGATCGGAGTCAGCCGTTCGGCGACATCGAGAGCAAGGTTCGGGTCGGACGAAATCATGAACGCTGCCCGACACGTTGGCTGCCGATACGACTCCCACATGGAAGCCACGAGTGCATTCACGCGGCCCGCCGAACCTGCTGTCTTATCGTCCAGCTGAGCAAAGCGCTCGGTGAGGTCGCTCCACCCACTGGACACAACAGCAACGAGCAGATCGTTCTTGCTGTCAAAGTGGTGTTGCAGGGCACCCTTTGAGACGCCAGCCTCGCGAGCAATTGTGGCGACACTTGCGCTGGCCCCCGTTTCGAGCACCGCCGACACCGCGCTGGCAAGCAAAGCCGACCGTGTCGCTGCGCGCCGTTCCTGCTGCGTCCGATGCCCATCGTTTTGGGCTACATCGAGCATCAACTCCGCCATAGAAGAAACATACCATACCGACGGCATGTAAAACCCGCCGTCGGATCCTTCCCACACCCTCAGCGCCTCACTCGATGTACTCGACTCCCATGTCGACCAGCTTCTGACGGAGGCCGTAGACGTCGACACCAAGTTCGCCAGCCTCGAGCGTCGCGCGCATCTGCTCTTCCTTCGCCAGCCGAGCATCCGTCCGTTCCAGCGCCCAGGCAGCGTTCACCCGCGCCACGATGACGACACCATCGTCGTCAGCGCACACCACGTCGCCGGGCTGCACAGTGACCCCGCCGAGCACCACCGGCACGTTGACCGATCCAGGGGTGTTCTTGACGGTGCCCTGGCACGACACGTGCTGGCTCCACACCGGGAAGCCCATCGAGCGCAATTCGGCGGTATCTCGGACGCCGGCATCGATGACCAAGCCGCGCACGCCGCGCGCCATCAGCGATGTCGCAAACAGGTCACCAAACATGCCGTGCGTCGACGGGGCGGTGTTGGCCACGACAAGTACGTCTCCGGGCTGGCACATCTCGACCGCTGCGTGGATCATGATGTTGTCGCCGGGATGACTGAGCACCGTGACCGCCGACCCCGCGATTTTCGTGTCGACTTGGATCGGCCTGAGGTGCGGGCCAACGTACCCCACGCGCCCAATGGCCTCATGCACGGTTGCCGCACCAGCGGCGCCGAGGCGATCGATGATCGACGGTTCGGCCCGCTCAATGTTGCGGATGATCACGTGCTTGTTCATGAGGCGACTCCTGATGTGGCCAGACGCGGGTAAACCCGCCGGACATTGCCGTCGAAGATCTTCGTTCGCTGCTCGCCGGTGAGGCCTGCGCGGTCGATGTAGCGCTTCGTGTCGTCGTAGAACTCGCCGGTGTCGGGGTTCTTTTCCTTCACCGCGCCAAGCATTTCGGACCCGAAGAGGATGTTGTCGGTCGGTACGACGTTGACGAGCAGGTCGATGCCGGGCTGGTGATAGACACAGGTATCGAAGAAGATGTTGGCCATCAACTCGTCCAGCAACGGCCAACTCTGCCCGCCGTCAGACTGATTGCCTTCGGCCATTCCCTTGAAACGGCCCCAGTGGTACGGCACGGCTCCCCCGCCGTGCGGGATGACCCAACGCATGGTCGGGAAGTCACGGAAAAGCCCTGAGGTCATGGCCTGCACGAATGCCGTCGTGTCGGCGCCAAGATAGTGCGAACTCGTGAAGTGGAAGTTCGGGTTACAAGTCGCGCTGACATGCACCATCGCCGGCACGTCGAGTTCACACATCGCCTCGAACAGCGGGTGCCAGTACGGGTCGAACAGCGGCGGCCCCGTCCAGTTTCCGCCCGACGGATCAGGGTTGAGGTTGCAGCCGATGAAGCCCATCTCTTCGACGCAGCGGCGCAGCTCACGCACCGACGACTCAATATCGACGCCCGGCGACTGCGGCAGTTGGCAGACCGGAGCGAAGTTGTCGGGGTACAGATCGCAGACGCGCCACACAAGGTCGTTGCAGTGCTCGGTCCAGTAGCGGCTGGTGTGCTCGTTGCCGATGTGGTGGCCCATCCAGGACGCTCGCGGCGAGAACAACGTCACGTCGATATCGCGCTCCCGCTGGAGCCGTAGCTGGTTACCTTCGAGGCTCACCCGCAACTGGTCGTCGGAGATCGACAAATTACCCTTCTCACCGACGTGGAGCGCGTCGATCTCGAGCGCCGCCTGCTGCGCATCGCGATACTCACCAAGCTGCGGCGGGGCGGTGGTGTAGTGACCGTGGCAATCGATGATCATCGTGGCGTCATCATGGTGGCCTTCTTGCCGGAGTGTCAACAATCCGTGAGACTCTCGGCGTGACACTCAGTACTCAAGTCGCCATCATCGGTGCCGGGCCAGCGGGATCGCTTCTCTCCCACCTCCTCCATCGTGCAGGCATCGAGTCGATCGTCGTAGAGCGTTCCAGCCGAAGCCACGTGCTCAGCAGGATTCGAGCCGGCATCCTCGAATGGGGGTCGGTTGAAGTGCTCCGCGCTGCAGGGCTCGACGGGCGCATGGACCTCGATGGCCACGTACACGACGGGGCGGCGCTGGTGTGGGGTGGGAGAGAACCGTTCTTCGTCGATATCAATCGGCACGTCGGATCGCACTTCATGTCTTACGGACAGACCAACATCCAAGAAGATCTGTACGTCGCTGCCGACCTCCGCGATGCCGCACTGATTTTCGAGGCTGCCGATGTCGAAGTCCACGAACCGCTCAGCGACCGCCCGCACATCACGTTCGAGGTCGATGGCGTGCCCGAGCGCATCGACGCCGACTACATCGTTGGCTGCGACGGCTACCACGGCGCTGCCCGACCGGCCATCCCCGCCACCGTGCTCCGTACCTTCGAAAAGGAGTACCCATTCGGCTGGCTTGGAATCTTGTCCGAAACACCCCCGTTGCCCGACCTCGTCTACGCAAACCACGAGAACGGGTTCGCCCTCGCGTCGCAACGCAACCCGATGCTCAGCCGTTATTACGTGCAGTGCCCGATGGACGACGACATTGCCGACTGGTCCGACGACCGGTTCTGGACGGAACTCACTACTCGCCTTGGGTCGACTATTGGCGGGCAGGTCGTGACCGGCCCGTCGATCGAAAAGTCGATTGCACCCTTGCGGAGCTTTGTTGCCGAACCGATGCGGTACGGCAGCTTGTTCCTCGCGGGCGACGCCGCGCACATCGTTCCACCGACCGGCGCCAAGGGCCTGAACCTTGCGATCTCTGACGTCCACTATCTTTCGCGAGGACTCACTGCCCACTACACCGACGGCGCTGACGGCTTGCTGGACCGATACTCAGAGATGGCGCTCCGGCGAGTGTGGGGCGCTGTTCGGTTCTCGTGGTGGATGACAACGTTGCTGCACCGGTTCCCCGAGCAAACATCGTTCGACCAACGGGCGCAAGAAGCCGAACTCGACTACCTCGCATCGTCGACCTACGCCCAGGCTGCAATGGCCGAACAGTACGCAGGGCTGCCGTTCGAGTCTTAAGCGGTTCGTCCGTAGAAGGTGGTGAGCGCCGATTCTGACAGGGCGACG
>JBLIMF010000095.1:0-9650 GCA_047638615.1 Gammaproteobacteria bacterium | reverse complement strand
ATACGCGCCTGCAGCGCTGCGAGACGCTCCGCGAACCACGGCTGCTTGGTACTCCAGAGCTGCGGGATGAGCTCGCGCTCCACGGCGTCGGGGTGATTGTCGACATCGGCCATGTCGAGGATCGTCTGCTTCGCCTCGATCGCAAGCTGGCGGGGCGCTGACGCTGCTTTGGCGGCAAACTCGTGAGCGTAGTCAAGCAGATCATCAGCCGGCACAGACTTATAGGCGAGGCCGACTCGTTCTGCTTCCTGACCGTCAAGCACCTGTCCGTAGATCACGGCGGCCATCGCAGCTTGCGGGCCAGCGATGCGACGGAACATCCACGTGTGCCCGCCACCGGGGTGGATGCCTAGCTGCAAAAAGCGTGTATCGAGCTTGGCGCGATCCGAGCAGATGCGAACGTCGCAGCCGAGCGCCAGATTCATACCAGCTCCGACTGCCGCACCGTTGACTGCTGCCAACGTGGGCAGAGGCGACCGGGCGATCCGCAGAAAACCCTCATAGATGACACCGAGACTCTCGCCGGTCGCCTCGGCGAGGTTGCCAAGATTCGCTCCAGCACAGAACGCTGGCGGGGTACCGGTGACCACGACGGCGCCGACCCCCTCGTCAGCTTCGAACGCATCCATGGCAGCGACAATCTCCTCAACCATCGATGCAGTCATGGTGTTGCGCTCGTCTGGGTTATTCAGCGTGAGGGTGGCCACGCGATCGGCAATGTCGGTAAGAACGAAGGACATGTGGCGATCTTGGCACGCCGACCGCCTTCGATTCCAGACCCGGCACCGACGCGAGCGAATTTGGCAACGTCGCGATCGACGTAGCCTGGCCCCTGATGCTCGACCATGTGTTCACCGATGCCATCAGCGCGCTGCGCGACGCCTTCGAATTGGCCTTTCTCGAACGCCAGGCGTTCGAAGAACACTTCCAGTCAGATGTCCTCTCCGGCGATCTCACCTGGGAGACCAGCTACGGCCTACCCGGCGAAGGTGAACCACCTCGCATCGTTGCCCACATCACGTTCGACTGGCCAGCCTGGAGCCAGGCCGCTTATCGGCAGTGGTACCTCGAAGAGATCCTCGAGCAGCGCCCGGCAGTCGAAATGGAGATCGTACTTCGGGTCCAGCAGCTCGCCGGGCCAGCAGATCCTGAGCAGATCTATGCCACGGTGCCTGAGCAGAGCCCGCTCGTCGGCGATGGTCGACTCGAGCGCGCCGGCTTGACCGCTGAGGTCAGCTACCCAGACCCCAGCGACATGGACGCTGCGCTGACCCCGCCGACCGAGCACGCGATTGAAATCAACTACGAGGGGTTGTACGAGCTCGCCGAAGAAACGGTCGCCGACGGCACCAACTCGTTGCTCGACGAACACTTCGGTGCGCTCGGCGGCTGGATTGCGTCGACTCTCGTGAAGCTCGGAGACCTCGGCCTCGACTTCCTGCCGAACGACTGATGGGTACTGCGACCTTGATACGTCGCTTCGTGGCCGGCACGACGTTCGCTCTCGGCAAGGATGGAGGGATGGCTGACGATCATGTTTTGCTCAACGTCTCCGAACGGATTGCAACAATCACGTTGAACAGGCCTGGTGTGCGCAACGCGCTGTCGAGTGAGGTCCTCCGTCTCTTGCCGGACCGGCTACGCCAGGCCGAGGCCAATGACGACGTCGACGTGATCATCCTCACTGGCGCCGACCCGGCGTTCTGCGCAGGCCTTGACCTTCAGGAACTTGGATCTACGGGCGGCAACCTCGGCAGCACCGGCTCTCGCGATCGCGGCCCGTTCCCCCACGTGACCAAGCCAATCATCGGAGCGATCAACGGCGTCGCAATCACGGGTGGCTTCGAAATCGCACTCAACTGCGACTTCCTCGTGGCGAGCGAACATGCCAAGTTCGGCGACACCCACGCTCGCGTGGGCGTGATGCCAGGCTGGGGCCTGACCGTGCTCCTGCCACAGGCGATTGGTGTCAGGCGCGCCCGGGAAATGAGCTTCACCGGCAACTATATGTTGGCCGACGAAGCGCTGGCCTTTGGCCTCGTCAACCATGTCGTTCCCCACGCTGAACTGCTGCCGTTCACCCGCCGGCTCGCCCGAGACATTCGCGGCAACGAACAGGCCGGTGTCCGACAAATCCGTTCCACGTACTTCGCAATCACCACCGACGACGATCAATGGGAGACCGAGGCCCAAAACGGTCGGGCGTGGAGCCGTGCGCATTTTTCCCCGACCCAAGTCGAATCACGACGGGCCGCCATTCAGGCACGCGGCCGAAAGCAATAAGGCGATCGGTGCTTCTGAGCAACGGCGGCGGACCGCTCGATCAGATGTTGGCGCCGCGAGCGCGGAGGTCGTCGCGAACAACCTGAGCGATATCGAGCGCGAGGATTTCTGCGCCGTTCACGTTGAGGTGGAACCCGTCGGAAGCGCGCACATCTTTGCCTTCGCCGTCACGAGGATCGATCACAAACTCGGCCCAGTTGCCCTCCCGGCCCGAGAACCGAGCCCAGGTGTCGATGAAGGTCACGCCAGGCCGTGCGTTGGCAGCAGCTTTTGCCGCCCGGTCTTGAATGGCGAGACGAGCCGTGACATCAGGATTGTCGTCGTTGGGAATGCCGACCCAGATGACAGTCCGCTCATTTTCAAGGAGGAGATCCATCACGTCGCCAGCGCGTTTCGTGTACTCCGTGGTCCACTCCACTTCGTTGGACACAGGATCGCCAACGACGAACTGCAGCTCCTCTTGGAACGCAGACAGACCCTGCGCATCGTTGCCACCGAATGTTGCCACGATGATGTCCGGGTCGGCTGCCGGAAGCGCTGCGGCAAGTTCATCCGGCCAGTTGTAGAAATCGGGCCGGGCGAGGCCGGACGACACCTTGTAGTTGAGCTGCGTCGTTGCAACCGTCGTTCCGTCGACCAGCTCCTGGAGATACGGGCCGAACGTTCCTGCATCGCTGTCGCCAACGATGTACACCCGGGTCGGGTTGTCAGCGGTCGGCGGACCGTCGGGGCGAGGCGCCGCTACTTCGATTTCGGTAGCTGGGGGATCGGTTTGCGGTGGCTCTTCTTCTGCCTGCTCGATGCCTGCATCGTCGGGAACTTCCGTGTCAGCGGCGACTGTGGTGACCGCCCCAACCCCCGATGTCACAGTCGTGTCCAACGGGTTGACGACCGTGCCAGCGTCAGCACTACCACCACCGAAGTATTCGGCAGCTGCCTTCACGCCGCTGTATGCCACGACGAGCAGAACACAGATGACTCCGACCCTTCGGAGGAGCAACTGCGATGCACTGGACCTCGACTCTGGGGCGGACATCGACATATCGGTACAAAGATACGGCCCAGAACAGCCTGCGCCGAGCCAGGGCCGCACCACAGAGAGCAATCGCTGTGCCGATTGCGTTCCAGCCACGAGCGCTACCATTCCGTTCCGTATCGAGCAACGGCCCGCATCGACCGTTCTGAGATGCCGATCAGCCAGTTCCCACTCCCCTGACAGCGCCCCAGCCCATGCCTCCGCCCACTCCCCTGTCAGTGCCCCAGCCCATGCCCCAGCCCATGCCTCAGCCCATGCCTCCGCCCAGAGAAAGCTCACACGTGATCTCGACAACGAAGTTGTGCATTCTCGGCATTGCAGCCAGCGTTTCCTTCAGCTCCTGCAACACCGACGGCAGCGATGGCACTGAGGCAATCGCTGTCACCGAGGTCACAACCCAGAGCGCCGGCTCCACCGACCCAGCGGAACTGAACGACAGCACACCGACTCCGTTGGTGACAGACAACTTGGCCGAGAACACGCTGACGCTTGCCGACGGTGCGTCGACCGCGCCAGCAGTTGGACTGGTCTGCGTCGTGCTCGACGTCGATCAGCTCAGCCTGCAAAACCGTTCGGTCGTCTCCGGCACGCAGCGCGCCGCCGATCAGTTCGGCGTCAACTTCGACATCGCGACGCCGGCAACCGAGGCCGATTACGCAGCGAGCTTCGATGATTTCGTCGACGACGGCTGCTCACTCATCGTGGCGTCGAGCGTCCGCCTTGCCAATGCCGCGGACGTCGCAGCCAACAAACACAAAGATCAACGCTTCGCAATCGTCGACTACGACTATTCAAACCGGATCGACAACATGATGGAGCTGACGTTCAACGCCACCGAGCCCGCGTTCCTGGCTGGATACCTGGCCGGCGCAACCACCCAAACCGGCGTTGTTGCCACGTATGCGGGTCTCAACATCGAACCGTTCACACGGACGATGGATGGCTTCATCAACGGCGTCGCCTTCTACAACCGTGAGGCTGGCACCAGCGTGAAAACGCTCGGCTGGGACGGCACCAAGGGGCGATTCGTCGGCAACGTCGACGACCCTGATCTCGGAGTGGGCGTCGCAGCCGACTTCGTCGAGCAGGGAGCCGACACCATCTTTCCGGTTGCCGGCGACGTCGGGCTGGGCTCGGCGAGCGTGGCCCTCGCATCACTCCAACCGATACGGATTATCGGCATCGACCACGACCTTTTCGAAGCAAACCCTGATGCCAGATCGGTCTACCTGACTTCCGTCATCAAAAACTTCGACGTGGCGGTGCTTGACGCAGTCGAGCGGTCGATCTTCCTCGGAGAAACCGGTGGACAGTTCGTCGGCACACTCGAAAACGGTGCGGTCGATATCGCGCCCTTTCACGCACAGGGCAGTGCAGTCTCCAAAGCGCTGCGCAAACAACTCGACGAACTCCGCTCCGAGGTCATCGCCGGGAACGTGACGACCCGCTAAATTTCAGGCGGTCAGCTCGCTCACAGCACGCACTTCGATGCCGCCCCGCGGGCGTTGCGTCAGAGTGACCGTGACACGCTGCGCTTTTGCTGTCGCCATGATCTCGCCGGCAATCTCGGCGGCCAGTGCTTCAGCAAAGACGGCTCGGTCGCGAAAGCCCCAGAGATAGAGCTTGAGGCTCTTCGACTCCACGCACCAGTCTCCCGGCACATACTCGATCACGACATCGGAGAGGTCCGGCTGCTGAGTGACCGGACACATCGAGCAAAGTTCGTCATTCGTGAAGGTCACGGACGAGATGTTTTTCGGTGCGGGAAACACCTCGACATGATCGATTGCATGACGAACAGTGTTGCCGAGCACAGTGAGTTCCATGACCTCAAGGCTACGGTCGGACCGATCAGGGCAAGACGAACCACGTGAGGTGTGCCACATGCGACGGATCAAGATAACTGCCCCATTGGTAATCGTCGCGCTCGTGATTGCAGCCTGCTCGGCAGGCGCCAACGAAGCATCGACTCCCGCCACCGACGCAGTCATCGCTGCCCCGCCCCCTACGGAACCACCGGTGACGGAGCCGGTCGAGATCACCACGACGATCGACCCGGTCGAGGCGCAAACAATCGGTCAGGTCAACGAATACATCGCTCAGGCCGCCGCGTTCGACCAGGCCGGCGCCGACATCCAGTTCCCCCAAGGCCTTACCTTCCAGGCCGGAGGCGCCCCTGGCTATTCCCGCTACGTCTTTCGAGAGCACGCCGAAGGCGTTGTGCCTTCGCTTGTCGAAGGTCCCATCGTGGGCGCAGTCCGATGTCAAGACGAAGCCCGCACCTGCTCCCGCCAAGAATTGAAGGCGCTGGCAGCGAGCGGTGAAACCATCCCCGACAACCTTCAGATGACGGCCGACGAACTCGACCAGCTCGTTGCGCAACTCGACGCCGTGAACGCCTTTGCAGAAGCCCACCGTGACGTGAATACAGCGTGCGCCGCGGGCTACATCAGTGACCGCACACAAACGGCCAACATGGGCTCGCACTTTTACAAAATCGAATCGATCATCAACGGGTTCGACCCCGGCGAACCCGAAATCCTGCTGTACGCACTGGCCGACGGCACGATGCCGAGTGGCCCTCTCGGGTTCTGCGAGAACGGCACCTGGAATGGCGAACCGCTCGCGCTGGTCGGCACCGCGTTCATCATTCCGCCGGAGATCATCGGCAACGACCATCCCGACACGTTCGCCGGACCGCTTGACAACTGGCACATCCACTACAACCTGTGTCGCGGCGCAGCGGAGGGCCGCGACACGTTCGTGCCCAAGTCCGAGTGCGAAGCAGCGGGTGGTCAATTCTCAGCGGCTCTCGGTTGGATGTTGCATGCGTGGGTCGCCGACGACTTCGACAACCAGCTCGGCGTTTTCGGTATGTGGAACTCATCCATTCAGCCGATCATCGACCCGGCCCTCATCCAAGAGAGTCGGCTCGTCCAGGGCTCCGACTTTCCGACAGGGGCCCAACAGTCGGTGATCGCTGACTTTTTATATGGCGGCGACCTCACCGTGACAACCGGTCAGCCACTCTTCTTCAACAACGTCGATGGGGTACCACATACCGTCACTGCTGGCACCCCTGACGCTCCGTCGCTTGCCGACTTCGACTCCGGCCTGTTGACACCTGGCAGCAACTTCGAGCTCACTTTCGACGACCCCGGTACGTACAGCTTGTTCTGCACGCTCCACCCCGACATGATTGCCAACATCACCGTCACCGAGTAGCGGTCACACTGTGTCGAGCACAATGTGACCGGCCAGTCGTGAACAATCGGAGCGTGATCAGGTCGTCATCACCCGTGCGTGGCGCGAGCGCTAGCGTCAACTCCGTGCTGACCGCCGAGCAGATCGACCAATACCACTCTGACGGATTTCTCGTCATCCCCGACTTCGCGTCGGCCGACGCCTGCGACCGGCTGCGGACTCGCGCCAATGAGATAGTTGCCGCCTGGGAACCAGGCGAGGATCTGTCCGTATTCACGACCAACGAACAGGAACGCGTCTCCAATGGCGAGTTCTTGACTAGTGGCTCGTCGACGTGGTGCTTCTTCGAAGCGGAGGCCTTCGACGAAACCGGTTCTCTCCGCCAGCCGAAAGAGTTGTCGATTAACAAGATCGGCCACGCGCAACACGACATTGATGACGAGTTCCGCCAGTTCGCGTACAACCCCGATCTCGGTGCGGTTGCCCGCGACCTCGGAATGGCCGACCCACGTGCACTGCAATCGATGTACATCTTTAAGCAGCCTCGGATCGGTGGCGAGGTGAGTGTTCATCAAGACGCCACCTTTCTGTGGACCGACCCACTGAGTGTCATTGGATTCTGGTTTGCGCTCGAAGACGCCACCATCGACAATGGCTGCCTGTGGGCCGTCCCAGGAACACATCACGGCCCACTCCGGCAGCTATTCAAGCGAAATCGCCTCGACGATCCGGCAGCCGCCGATGGCACCATCTTCGATGACCTCAGCGACGAGCCACTGCCCGCTCCCGACTCGTCCGACGCAGTCGCGCTCGAAGTCGAAGCGGGCACAATGATTGCCTTGCATGGCCTGCTCCCACATTGGAGTAACCCGAACCGGTCTGAGCGGAGCCGACACGCGTACAGCCTCCATTGCATCGACGGCGACGCCGAATACCCGGCCTGGAACTGGCTCCAACGTCCCGCTGACATGCCGCTCAACGCCCTCTGACAACACCCAACCACGAGGCTGTTTGGCGGTCACACTGTGTCAGACACGTTGTGACCGCTAAACAATCTGATGGCTCGATGTAGCGCAGAGCCCAGCCGTGAATCGTCGCAGCCTCGCTGACGGGCTCGGCGTTGCTCGGTTCTGGGCAACACGAGCGCTCCCCGAAGATCGTCTCGCACGAACCGGTCGAACTCAAGTGAGGCTCCGCCGAAGACCTCCACAACCTGATGAGGGTCCAGAAAGAACACCACCTGACGATTCACGCCGCGATTCATCGCGTGGGAGCACCCGTTGTCTCTATCGATTCTTGCGATCCTCCTCTTGCCATCCTCCACCCCCAGCCCTCCACCCCTCCACCCCTCCCCCCATGCGGCCATCTTGACAAATTGGTGTCACAGAGTTTCCGGTCACACTGTGCCTGACACAGTGTGACCGGTACCTTGGATGCATGTTGTCGACTGATGTGATTCACCGGGTTCCGAAGGTCTTGTTGCACGACCATCTCGATGGCGGCCTGCGACCATCCACCGTCGTCGAGTTGGCCAGCGAATACGGGTACGAAGGCCTGCCGACCACCGACGTCGACGAACTCGGCTTGTGGTTTAACAAGGGCGCCAAGCGCAATGACCTCGTGCTGTACCTCGAAACATTTGCGCACACAGGTGGTGTGATGCAACATCGCGACGCGATCGAACGAGTCGCGTACGAGTGCGCTCAAGACCTCGCCGACGACGGCGTCGTCTACGCCGAGGTCCGGTTTGCCCCAGAGCTCCACCTCGAGCAGGGCCTCACGCTCAACGAAGTCGTCGAAGCGGTGCTCGCCGGGTTCCGTCGCGGTTCTGACGGCACCGCCCTCACCATCTACGCCCTCCTTGATGCGATGCGTCAGGCGGCACGAAGCGTCGAAATCGCCGAACTCGCCGTCAGGTACCGCGACGCTGGCGTCGTCGGCTTCGACATCGCTGGCCCTGAAGCAGGCTTCCCCCCGACTCGCCATCTGGACGCGTTCCAGCTGATCAACCGGGAAAACTTCCACGCGACAATCCACGCCGGTGAGGCATTCGGCCTGCCCTCAATCTGGGAGGCCGTTCAGTTCTGTGGTGCCGAGCGCCTCGGCCACGGCGTCCGACTAATCGACGACATCGCCGTCGACACGAATGGTGATGTCAAGCTCGGCCGCCTGGCCAGCTTCATCCGTGACCGCCGCATCTGCCTCGAGGTCTGCCCGACCTCAAACGTCAACACCGGCGTCTGCGCATCGATCGCCGATCACCCGATCGGACTGCTGCGCCGTCTCCAGTTCCGCGTCACGGTCAACACCGACAACCGACTCATGAGCGACACGTCGATGAGCCAGGAAATGGCCGCGCTCTGTGAAGCTTTTAACTGGGGCCTCGACGACCTCCAGTGGCTCACGGTCAATGCGATGAAGTCAGCTTTCGCTCCCTTCCCCGAGCGATTGAAGCTCATCAACGGTGTGATCAAACCCCGCTACTCGGTCCTCAAAGCCGAAGCCGATCTGGGGATCTGATCATGACTGTCGAAACGGTCGTCGTCGACCATCCCCTCGTTCTTGACTCGCTCGCCGTGATCCGAGACATCCAAACGCCTAACGCACTGTTTCGCCAGAACCTCGAACGGATTGGCACGCTGTTGATCGCCGAGGCGACGCAAACGCTGCCAACCGTGAGTGGCACCGTCGAGACGCCGCTCACCACAGCTCCGACTGAGCGCATTGCGGTGCAACCAGTGATCGTGCCGATCTTGCGCGCCGGGCTCGGCTTCCTCCGGCCAGCTCAGGACCTGTTGCCCGATGCCGATATCGGATTCATCGGCATTGCCCGTAACGAAGAGACGCACCAACCGGAGCCGTACGTCAACAAGCTTCCGGACAACATCGCTAGCCGACCCGTCATCGTGGTCGATCCAATGCTCGCCACAGGTGGGTCGCTGATCCACACGCTCCAGCTCCTCATCGAGCGTGGCGCTCAACAGCCGCTGACGGTGATCGTCGCGCTCGCTGCCCCCGAAGGCATCGCTGCCGTCGAAGCATCTGGTATCGACGTCACGCTGTTCACTGCCGTCGTCGACGAACGCCTTAATGAGAATGCTTACATCGTGCCCGGGTTGGGCGACGC
>JBLIMF010000094.1:0-9681 GCA_047638615.1 Gammaproteobacteria bacterium | reverse complement strand
GCGAATTCGGCGTCTTTGTCGGCGTAGTAACGGTCACGGAAGTCGCCGAGGCGTGCGGCGTTGTACGTGAGGTAGAGCGCTCGGCGTGGGTGTGATGACTTGTTTGTCTCGCTGTGATGTGGTGCATACGAGTCGAAGGCAACGAGGTCGCCGGGTTGCACTTCGATTGGTTGCCAATTGAGTTCGTCGACGACACGATCGGTGAGGCGGCCGCGGTCGTCGGTGTCGAGTGGCCCGTCGTTGTGTCCAGGCGCGAACCACAGGCAGCCGCTCTCGATGGTTGCGTCGTCGAGCGGAACCATCACCGAGATGTGGTGGTCGACAAAGCGGTACGCAGCAGCGTCTTGGTGCGGTGCGAAGCCGGCCCCGCCAGGTTGCTTGTAATTGACCTTTTCTTTGAACAGCGCAACAGGTTCGCCGAACAGTTGGGCGAGGACGTTGGTCACCAACCCGGACCGGAGAAAAGATCCGAGCGCAGCGTGCTCGTCGGCAAACCTTTCGGATCTTGCGAGTGCCGGTCCGCCGTCGGTCATTTCGAAGTGATGCATTCCTGGGCCACCAGTTGTGGCCCAACTTTCGACTTCGTCGACCGCTTTACGAAGAGCAGCAAGCGCCTCTCCGTCAATCGATCGGCGGAGCGCGAGCCATCCGTCGTGCTTCCACGACTTGTGCTGAATCTGAGATATCTGCATGCAACCGAACGTAGAAGCGCCATGCATTTCGCGTCTGACGAGAGGCGAGTGTTCAACTCGACTTCACCCGGCCGTCGCCGTCGCGACCACTGGCGTTATCGGTCAGCGTCCAGGCGACGCGTTTCGTAGGCCCACAGCGCAAGCTCGACGCGATTCCGCACAGCGAGCTTGGCCATCAGGCTGGTGAGATGGAACTTGACCGTGCTGATACTGATGTTGAGGGTCGCCGCGATTTCGGCGTTCGTGCTCCCGCGCGCCACGACGAGGAGCACATCTTCTTCACGGTTCGTGAGCGGCTCGATCGGGTGAACCGGCGCGATCGTTGGCTCGCCGTTGCTGAGCCGGTGCAAGAGTCGAACCGTCACCGATGGATCGATCAGCGCGTCGCCGTGGAACGCGGCATGGATTGCAGCGACGAGCTGGTCGGGGCTGGCACCTTTGAGGAGAAACCCACGAGCCCCGGCCTTGAGGGCTCCGTAGATGTGGCTGTCGGTATCGAAGGTTGTAATCACGACGACGGGAATCGGGTCAGCGACATCGGCGCCGGAAAGTTGGCGGGTGGCTTCGATGCCGTCGAGTTCGGGCATCCGGATATCGAAGAGGCAGACGTCGGGACGTAGCCGACGAGCCAAGGCAACAGCGTCTCGTCCGTTTGCGGCCTGGCCAACGATCTTGATGTCCGCTTGGCCGTCGAGAATCGTCACGAGTCCCGCGCGAACAATGTCTTGGTCGTCGGCGAGGATCACCCGGATACTCATGCAGTACTCGCTACTCGGGGCAGGACGGCGTGCACGCGCCACCCCCGGTCAGGAGTTGGGCCAGCAGCCAGGGTGCCGTCAAGCACCGCGACTCGTTCGGTCATGCCGAGCAGTCCGAAACCAGGAGGGTGCGGTCTGGCGATCGATTGCGTGCCGTTGTCTTCGATAGTCATTGTGACGTCCTTCGTTGTGCCAATGAGGACGACGTCGACGCGCGTGGGGTGGTGTGCGTGGCGCAGCGCGTTGGTCACCGATTCCTGTGCAACCCGGTAGAGGGCCGCCTCGACGGAGGGTGACAGATTTGCCAGGTCACCGGTCAGCCGGACGTCAACAATGGTCTCCCCGGCGCTTCTTGACACGAGTCGCTTGATGTCGTCGAGGCCGCAGATCGGAGTGACGACAGGCTGGGTCTCGCGGTCTCGCAAGGCACCGACCATGACGCGCATTTCATCGAGCGTTCGTGCAGCTTCGCTTTCGATGACCTTGAGTGCCTCGGTTGCACCGGCAAGCGACGATGACCTGGCCATGACGAGCCCGGCCTGGGCCTGGATAGCGATTGCCGACACGTGATGGGCCACCGTGTCGTGTAGTTCTCTGGCCAACTGTTCCCGTTCCTGGAGCTTGGCTCGTCCGACCAGCTCGCTGCGTGCCGCGACGCGGAAGCGGACCGCCCCACCGAGTGCCGCGACGAACAGCACGACGACCGGCCCACCGATTGCATCGTCGACGCCAAAGTCCGCGGCGACGATAACCGCTGTGCTCGCCACCATCACCCCGACGCCGATGAGCACGTCTCGACCCGATGCCCACCGGAACAACGAGTAGTCGAGAGCGAGGACCGCCGTGCCGGCGGAGAGGACGATCGGGTCGGAATTCGCAAGAAGAGCGGCGGTATCGAGGAGAGCAAAGCCTCCGAAGCCGAACGCCACGCCAGCCAGTGGCAGCGAGCGCCGAACGGCCACGGCGACGGCGAGGCCGATCCCGAAGAGCGCCGCGGTCGGCCGCCACGTCAGGTCAGTTCGGAGCAGCACCTCGCCAACGACAATTGCCGCGACGGCGGCGCTGAGCAGCCAATCACGGGTTCTGACCGGGGGCCGATCCTTGGCTGCGGGCTCTCGCCAAACCGACTTGAACGCACGCTTCACAAACCGCAGCGTAGGCAAGCGCGGCGTCTCGACGAACCGGCCGCACGAACAGTTCTCTCCCGGCCGTTCGGCCAGGCAAACAATGACCGATCCTCTGGCGCTCCCCAGACGCACTCCGTTCACACTGATCGCTTCATCAGTACAGAACCATCAGGAGCCCATGCAGTGAATTCGAATCAAACCCTCACCGACAATAGGACCGACACCAAGGTCGTTCTCGCTGGCATGTGGACCGCCATGCTCTTCATTTTCGCGTACGTCGACATCTTTGCGTTCTGGCGAGCAGACGTCATCCAGGGGGCACTCGATGGTGAAGTACCCGGTCAGGGGATCACTATCAACCAGGCCTTCCTCGCTGGAGCGACCGGATTCATCCTGATTCCTACGCTGATGATTGTGGCGTCGGTCGTGTTGCGGGCGGGAATCAATCGCAAGCTCAATATCGTGGTGAGCATCGCCTACGCCGTCGCTATCGCGGCCCTCTGCATCGGCGAAACTTGGGTCTACTACCTCCTCGGAAGCGCCATCGAGGTGATCCTGCTCCTCGCAATCGCCCGCACCGCCTGGGCCTGGCCGCGCCAACAACAACACGCCACCAGCAACAACGAGTTGGGCTGACCTTCGGATTGTTCCGACAGTCGCAGCCACGCGATTGGGAGCGCGGCATCGGGGTGGGACTCCCGATCTGTCGTCGGGGCGGAGCTCCACCATGTGTTGCAACATGTTGACCAGGCCCCTCGATGACCTCGATGACCTCGATGACCTCGATGACCTCGATGACCTCGAGCGGGCGATCCTTGTCGAAGGATCGACTCGCCGAATGCTGCGCATAATTGAGCGCATCGTCGATGCTCGGCTGTGCTCCGGGCAGGCGAACCCGGCGGTACTGGTAGGCAGTCGCTAGATGGGGCTGATCTGAGACGGCGCACTGCGCGGCTGAGCCGGTGAGTGCGTACGACCCGGCGCGCCCGTTGGCTGGCCGCCAAGTCTGCTGGCTACTCGGCGGCGAGGAACTGCATGGCGTCGAGATATCGATTCGTAGCGATGTGTTGGAGGCGCCGAGCTATCGGGGGGAATGCCCGCGCCAACGGGTGCCGCGAGCGCGAAGCAGCGGTGATCTCGACCGTGACGATCCCATCGGGGGCGATCGCGACAGCGAAAGACTCTTCGCCCTGTTCGGGGTGCACCGGTAGCGTTCCGTATGTGAACCCGTACCGATCGCTTTGATCATCCACAGCGACGACGCGACAGACCACATCGATGTAGCCAACTGGCAACGGTGCGGCCATCGCAACAATGGACCCGACGGCTGGTGGACCCGGGTGGGCCACGACGAGCCCCGACATTGTTTGCATTCGCCAGTCGCGAAGCGCCTCGGCGGCTCGTTCAAAGATCAGGCGGCCGTTGCCGAGCTCGCGGGACCAGCGGCCGTATCGATAGCCCGGCGCATCGGTGCTCCCAGTGGTGATGCCGACTGGCGAGTACGTCAACTCGTCTGTTGCCGCCGACTCAGCAAGCGCATGGAGGTGCGAGGTGGTCGGCCGAGTGGCGTGTATTGACACCAAGGTATTCTCGCAATCGCTGCGGGCACCTGCACGACGGGCCTGACATTTGACGCCAAGATGCGCTCACCTTCATTGCTGCACTCACGTCGGGCAGACACGGGGACAATGCGGTGTTGGAGGACACGTGTCGGCTCGAGGGTGACCATCGTCGAGTCGATGCGCCCAGCAATGCAAGCGTGCGAACCGGTGCAGCAACCGACCTGTGACATGGGATAGGTCCTTGCGCTCGTCTCTTCAATTCGCGAGAATCGAACACATGTTCTTACAGGGATCGCTTTTCGGTGTATGCGAACCGGACGTTGACACGAGCTTCCTTGAGACTCGACGAGTCGACCTTGACGAACAATCGTGGATCGATTACACACCCGGCTGGTTGAACGGCGCCGACACCGTCTTCGACGAGCTGCTCGACAAACTGGAACTGCGCCAGCGCAACGGCATTGCGATGTACGACTCGGTCGTCAGCGAACCTCGCCTTACTGCGTCGTGGCACGCCGACGACTATCCGGCAGGCGGCCCGACTCCCGTGCTCGATGACATCCGCCAGACCCTCACCGAGCGTTATCACCGGCCGTTTGACTCGATTGGTTTCAACCTGTATCGCAACGGCGCCGACTCGGTTGCGTGGCACGGCGACCGGCATTGCAAGCACGTCACCGACCCTGTGGTCGCCATCGTGAGCGTCGGCGAACCGCGCCCGTTAAAGATCCGTCCACGCGGTGGCGGCCAGTCGCGCAGTTGGAGTCTCGGCCGTGGGGATCTCTTTGTCATGGGTGGCGCATGCCAGCACGACTGGGAGCACTGCGTGCCGAAAGTCCGCCGGGGTATTGGCCCGCGCATGTCGATCACATTCCGCCACGACACTCGCTGACCCGCGCCGCCTGACACTCTTCGTTGACTGACGGCGTCATACGATTGGACAATGGTCACCGACGAGCAACTCGAGTTCTACGACACCAACGGTTACCTCCAACTCGAGTCGTTCATCGACGCGACATGGATGGCTGAACTGCGCGCTGCGTCGGATGACTTCATCGAACAGAGCCGTTCGCTCGACGCATCCAACCGTCGCTTCGACCTCGAACCCAGCCACACCGCTCAGGCGCCGCGCCTTCGTCGCCTCGTGTCGCCGGTCGATATCCACCCCACCTTCAACCGGCTTGCATTCGAAGGCCCGGTCGCGGAATTGGCCATGCGAATTTTGGGTGGGCCTGTGCGCTTTCATCACAGCAAGCTCAACTACAAGTGGTCGGGCGGCGGCGAGGAAGTAAAATGGCATCAGGACATTCAGTTCTGGCCGCACACCGATTTCACGCCCCTCACTATTGGCGTCTACCTCGACGACGTCGATGATGAGATGGGGCCGATGGGTGTCTTGCCTGGCAGCCACCATGGCCAGCTGTACGACCTCTACAACGACGACGGGTCGTGGGGCGGGGCCATGAACGACGCCGACGTCGCGACCATCCCGATCAGCAACATGGCGTGGCTGAAAGGTCCGGCCGGATCGGTCACCGTGCACAACTGCTGCATGGTCCATGGGTCACTGCCGAACAACTCCGACCGAGCGCGGCCCCTGCTCCTGCAGACTTACTCGGCAATCAATTCGTTCCCCGTGCTCGGTATCGGTGCCAACGGCGTCGACGGTGTGAGCGCTGGCCGCATCATCGGTGGTGATCCCGACCAGCACGTCACCGTCGACGGCCGTGCACTGCGTGGCGCACCCGATTGGCGCAAAGCCGGGCCGCCGACGATTTTCGGAAGCCAGCAGGCCGACTGAGCACACCGACATGGTGCACAGCACCGTCTCGTTCTATTCGATGTCGGCAATTGCCCTGCTGAAGCGGGCAATTAACTCATCGGTTTCGTCGGCGTTGATGTTCAGCATCGGCGCAATGCGGATCACATTGCCGTAGAGGCCGCCCTTGCCAACGAGGAGGCCGTGTGCCTTGCACGCTTCCAACAGTTGCGTCGTGCGTTCGCGGTCGGGTTCGATGCCACCCTCGTGGCAGAGCTCGACGGCCCACATCAGCCCACGGCCGCGCAGCTCTGTGATCCACGGGGTGCGTTCGACGATCGGTGCGATGGCGGTATAGAAGCGGTTGCCCATTGCCTTGGCATTGCCCTGCAGATCGTCAGCAAGGACCTGATCGAGTGTGGCGATGCCAGCGGCGGCTGACAGCGGGTTGCCACCGAACGTCGAGAAGTGGAGCACGTCGATCGTGTCCATCAGCTCTGCGCGCGCCACGATGCCCGCGAGGGTGATCCCGTTGCCGACCCCTTTGGCGAAGGTCAACATGTCCGGCACGATGCCATGCGCCTGGTAGCCCCAGAAGTGTTCCCCGGTGCGGCCCCAGCCGGTCTGCACCTCGTCGGAAATGAACAGGATCCCGCGGTTCGACAATTCTTTCTGCATGGCGCCGAAGAACCCGTCCGGCGGTGTCGCGAACCCACCGACACCCTGAATTGGCTCAGCAATTAAACCGGCCACATCGCCAGCCGACGTCATGTCGAGCAGCTGCACGAGGTCGTCGACGCAAGCAGTGGTGTAGGCCTCGTCGTCGAGATGACGGAACGGTGAGCGCAGTCGGTAGCCGCCCTGCACGAAGGTGACTTGCAGGCCGCTGAGCGATGTCGAACTCCACGACGCGTGCGATGTGATTGCCTGCGTCGTGAACGATTTGCCGTGGTAGCTGTTCCGCATTGCGAGGAACTGGTTGCTCTTGCGGTAGCTCGTGGCAAGCAGCACCGCTGTGTCGTTGGCCTCGCTGCCCGATGCGGTGAAGAAGACTCGTGCATCAGGGATGCCTGATTGGGCAGCGATCTTCTCGGCGAGCTCGACCATTGGCTCACTGAGGTAGAGGGTTGACGTGTGCATCACCTTGGTGGCCTGCTTGTGTACTGCGGCGGTGACAGCGGTGTTGTTGTGCCCGATCATCGTGGTCAACACGCCGCCAAAGCAATCGAGATAGCGATTGCCTTCGAGATCCCAGACCCAGCTGCCTTCACCGCTATCGATCGAGATCGGCTCTTCGTAATATGGCGAGACGAACGAGGGAAGCGATTGGCGATACCGGGCGAGCAGTTCGGCGCTGGTGGTCATCTCCAAATAATACGGCCAGGCGAACGTTCACGTCTCGCCTGAACGCGTTCAATTACCAGATTAGTGGTTGACACGCATTCGACGACGTCGACCGTTCCACGGCAACATGTTGGCGGGGTCAGCTCGCAAACACGAGCGAGTCGTCGGCGAACGCTTTGAACTCGAGTGCGTTGCCCGACGGGTCGAGCAAGAACATTGTCGATTGTTCGCCGACCGCGCCAGCAAATCTGGTGTGCGGCTCGATCACGAACTCGGTGCCGGCAGCGAGCAGGCGCCCGGCCAGCGACTGCCATGCCTCTGGCGACAGCAGCACGCCGAAGTGCGGCACCGGGACGGCGTCGCCATCGACGTCGTTGGTGATTCGCTCAGTGGCGGCGTCCGACAGGTGTGCGACGAACTGGTGGCCGAAGAGGTCAAAGTCGACCCAGTGATCGGACGCGCGGCCCTCGGGGCAGCCGAGCAATTCGCCATAGAACGAACGGGCTGCGGCCAAGTCGTGGACCGGCATGGCGAGATGGAAGCGGTGGAGTTCTGGCATCAGCTACTCACATTGGCAGGGCATAGGTGCCCTGTGCCGTCGCGGTGATCCTGTCGACGTTGTCGTCGGTCCACAAATGAACCGTGCCGACGACATTGCGCCGGCCCGCTTTTTCGAGTGTCGCCTTCGCCCAGAGCACCGTGCCCTGTGCGGGGCGGAGGTAGCGCATTGAGAGCTCGGAGGTCATCGCCATTGGCTCGATCCGCCCGATTGCTCCGAACACGAGATACCAGAGTGCGGCGTCGGCCAGTCCGAACTGTGTTGGGCCGGAGACGAATCCGCCGGGGCGCAGGTTTTCGGGCTGGACGGTCGACTGGGCCAGCGCGTGTGTCGGGCCGATCTCCATGCACGCTCGCCCGGTTCCGGGAAACTGTGCGGCGATCATGTCGTTGACCTCGTTTGGCGTCGGGATGTTCACGTTCTGGACCGTACCAACGGGAGAGATCGAGGTGTGGGGTGAACGTCGGCGTCAGCATTCTTCTATGTTTGGCCCCGTGACTGAATTGCTCGAACGTGTTGTTGTGGTCGGGGCCTCGTTGGCTGGTCTGCGTGCTGCGGAGACGCTGCGCCAAAAGGGCTTCGCCGGGTCGGTGACGGTCGTCGGGGCTGAGATGCATCGCCCGTATGACCGACCGCCGCTGTCGAAGAAGTTGCTCTCGGGTGAATGGGAGCCTGACCGGATCCAATTGCGGCAGCCCGACTCGTTCGACGACCTCGACGTCGAGTGGAAGTTCGGTGTCGCGGCCTCACGGCTCCGTGTGGCCGACACGCAGATCGATTTGACCGACGGCGCCTCGCTTGATTTCGACGGGCTGATTATTGCCACGGGAGCTACGCCGCGCCGTCTGCCTGAGCAAGGCCGCCACCAGCATGTCCATGTGTTGCGGACACTCGACGATGCGCTCGGCGTTCGGCAGCAGATTGCTGAAGGCGGCAAGCGGGTCGTCGTGATCGGTGCCGGCTTCATTGGCCTTGAAGTCGCAGCGATCGCCAAACAGCTCGACAATGAGGTCACCGTTCTCGAAGGTGGATCTGCTCCGCTGATCCGCGGTCTTGGTGCCGACATGGGTGCTGCCATCGCCGACATCCATCGGGCCCGCGGTATCGATGTTCGATGTGGCGTGACAGTCGACGGGCTGACCGCTACGGGTGTGCGCGTCGACGGCGAAGAACTCGCTGCTGATGTCGTGGTCGTTGGTATTGGTGTCGTCCCGGCAACGCAGTGGTTGGACGACAGCGGCCTTGAACTCCGCGACGGCATCGTGTGCGACCAGACGCTCCGTGCAGCCCCAGGCATCTATGCCGCAGGCGACGTGGCGCGTTGGCCGAACCCGTTGTTCGACGAGGAGATGCGCGTCGAACATTGGACGAATGCCGCTGAGCAGGGTGCGCTCGCAGCCAGCAACCTCCTCGCTGTTGCGGGTGGCGAGAACGCCGAGCCGTATGCGCCTGTCCCATTTTTCTGGAGCGACCAGCTCGACCAACGCATCCAGTTTCTCGGCCGATCGGCGCCGGATGATGAGGTCGTTGTGGGTGCTGGTTCTGTTGCCGACGGCAAACTACTCGCGCTGTACGGACGCAACGGCAAGCTTCACGGGGCCTTCGGCCTCAATGCCCCGCGCTGGGTGATGCCGATGCGCAAGTTGTTGCTCGAGCAGGTCAGTTTTGACGCCGCAGTGGCCCATGCCGCCACGCTCCAGTGACGCTCAGCTCGATGGGCTGAGTGCACCTGAGATCTGGTCGTCGTTGAGGAACAGTGCCTTGCCGGCCGCCCGCAAGAGTTCGTTGTGCTCGGATCCGATCGTTTGCACGACACCTTCGAACACGTTCAGGCGAACGGGGCCGCTCGCCTCGTCGTTGAACAGGGTGATGGCGGCAAG
>JBLIMF010000093.1:0-9860 GCA_047638615.1 Gammaproteobacteria bacterium | reverse complement strand
TGTGCATGGTGTGGGCGAAACACCGACGCCGTCCGGGCTCGAGTCCACGGCTGTGTCTCCTGCCCCACCGAACACTCCGAGATCATCCAAACGGACCTGGCCGATCCCGGTCACTGCACGTGGTGCAACCCCTGAGCTCTTCAATCAGCGGTGCGTGTCGACTCACGTCGCTCAATGGCCGTTTCAGCGCCGGTTCGTCAGTCCGTGTTGTTGCGGCAGAAGCACGACGAGCGGATCGGCACGTCGGAGCGAGCGACCGCTTGGGCGAGTAGCGATTGGACGTGGGGCCGCTCGACCGTCTCGCCGCGGGCGGCCAAGCATTCGTCGAGACCGTGCATCGACCACACGTTCCGCGGGTGTTGCACAGCTCGTGCGAGCGTGCCATCGAGGCCAAGGTCGGCGCGATAGATCGCCTCGGCTTCTGCGTGTCGTCCCTGCTCGAGGAGGAGCGCTGCAAGTGCATGGCGCGGGGGCTGCATCCAGCCCCAAGGTTCGTCGTACAGGAGCCCGTCCGACACGTCGACGGCAGCACGCAGTTGCCAGAGCCCCTCCTCGACGTTCTCGGACTTGTAGGCCAGCTCGCCCTCGGCCATGTGGTGGGCGATGTCAAGCACATTCTTGGCGGGATTGTTAAACATGTAGCGGGTCTCGGGCACCGCGGCGCAAGCGGTTCGGAAAAGGTCGCGTTCAGCCTGTGCCTCGCCAATGTGGCCAAGGTTCGATAGCGCGACGGTGCGGGCATAGTGCTGGAGTGCTGTGCTGAAGCTGAAGAGCTCGGCGTCCTCCGGGAACGGCTCGTCGACGATTTCCTGCCACATACCGAACCGGACCAGGACATGAAATCGAACGCCCCAAAACGCCTCGAAGAGGTCGGGCAGGAACGCCACGGTCTCGATCGACAGCAGCTCGCGCAGCGCATTGGCTGCGTCCAACGCCTGTGATTTGCGGCCGATGAACATTGCGCCGTACGCCACGAAATGCACGTTGTGGATTCGGTACAGCGTGTAGAAGTTTTTGCTTCCGGCGTAGTCCTCGTACTTGCGGTCCACTGCCGCCGCTTGCTGATTGCGCGCAATCACGTTTTGGTAGTCGCCGCACAGCACGTCGATGTGGGTCGCCATGTGTTGCAGGTGCCCGCTGTCGGGAACGAGTTCGCAGAGCCGATCCCCGTGGCTGAGGGCGAGTTCGGGCCATGGCGACATCTCCATGAGATGGATGTAGAGATGCAAGAGGCCGGGATGATCCCACGCTCCCGGAATGCGTTCGAGGGCGCTTTCCAGCGCAGCGCGAACTTCGCTGGTCGAGGCACCGTCTGCTGGAGCGCCTTTGTCGAGGTCCCACAGGAGCCATGGCGTTCGGTTCATCCCCGCCTCGACAAAGATCGCAACGGCTTCGAAATCGTTTGGGTGAGCCTCGTAAACCGGGCGCATCGCTGCGGTGAAGGAATCGTTCCAAGGTCCGAAGTCTTCGATTTCGGGGTCGGTCGGGTAACGCGTGGCCAGGGCCTCAATCAGCGCTGTCTCGACCGGAGCCAACCCGGACAGGGTGCGAGCTGTATCGAGCGCAACGTGCCCCTCGTGAAGTGAGGCAATCTTTTCGTCTGGCTCGAAGAGATCCCAGGGTTTGTTGTAATTCGGGCCAATCGCGTAGGCGAGCCCCCAGTAGGCCATCGCGCAGCCCGGGTCGGCGGCGATTGCCTTGCGGAAGCAGGCTGCGGCTTCCTCGTGGTTGAAGCCGTAGGTCCACCTGAGCCCTCGATCGAACCAGGTCTGGGCCTCGTCCGAAGTGGTCGTGACGCTGCGTGCGTAGCTACCGAGATCGAAATACGCCACGTGGAACTCCGTTCTCTACATCTGTGAATTCACTCTGCTTTCTGAGCACCGTACAACAGATGAAATGCACACCAGATTCCGTCAGAGGTGACGATCTGGCGTTCCGGCTCGGTGGAGGTTGCAGCAAGGGAGGGGGAGGGAAGGGGGGAGGGAAGGGGCGAGGGCGTGTTCTGCTCGTCGGTCGCCGCTACCAGGTGGACGGTGGACCGTTTGCATGGAGTGAGTCTTGTCTCGGTATCAAAGTCCACCGACAACCCGGGGTGCCGTGGCCGTGCACACCGGTCGACACTCTGACATCGAGCCGGTCTTTGGCGGCTTCGGAGATCACCGTGCGGATGCACTCTGATCAGGCCCGTCGAAGTGCGACTTGGGTGACGGCGTGCTCGTGGACAGCGCGGACTTCGAGTGTCCAATCGTCGATCACGATTGTTGTTCCTGCCGTGGGGATGTGGTGCAGCTCGCGCAGGACGAATCCGGCGATGGTTGCATAGCTGCCTGTCGGGAGGTCGATGCCCAGTTCTGGGAGGTCGTGGATGGGATAGCGGCCGGGGAGCACGATGGTGCCGTCGGATTCGTGTTCGACGGTGGCGTGGTCGGGATCGGTTTCGTCGTAGATCTCGCCAACGAGTTCTTCGACGAGGTCTTCCATGGTGATGATGCCGTCGATGCGTCCGTATTCGTTGACGACGAATGCCATCTGCGCTCGTTGGGCCTGGAGATTGCGCATTGTGGTGATGACTCGTGCCGCACCAGGAAACACCGGTGCCGGCACCGCGACGGTTTCTGCCGGTTCGTGTGGGTCCGCTGCGAGGAGTCGGCTGAGGTGGACGATTCCGATTGCTTCGTCAAGGCTGCCGTTCGGTGCAACGGGTGCCCGGGTGTGGCCAATCTTGGCAAGCGATGTTGCGGCGTTGCGGCAGCTCGAGTGTGCGTCGATGACGTACACGTCGGTGCGGGGTACGAGGACTTTGGTCAGTGTGCGCTGCGCGACGTGGAACGCGCCGTCCATGATGCGGCGCTGTTCAGGGGTGAGGGTTTCGTGAGCAGCGACCATGTCGCGGAGTTCTTCGTCGGTGACGTCGCTGCGTTGGTGGGTGGGATCGGCGCCGATGAGCCGGACTGCCAGGTCAGTCGATCGAGACAGCAGCCAGACAGCGGGTCGAGTAACGGTCGTCAGGACGGCGAGCGGGCGTACCGCCGCCATTGCCCATTTCTCGGCGCGCTGCATGGCAATTCGTTTTGGAGCAAGTTCGCCAAACACCAAGGTGAGATAAGTCAGGATCAAGGTGACGCAGATGATTGACACCGGGCGTGCCGCGTGGCCAAAGAAGCCCAGGGGGCCCTGGAGCGGTTGGGCGAGCGAAACCGCTGCTGCAGCCGATGCGAGGAAACCAGCGAGGGTGATGCCGATCTGGATGGTGGCGAGGAATCGGTTTGGTTCGCGCGCCAAGCGTGCGAGCTGCGTACCGGTGGCGGAGCGGGCTTCGAGACGTTGCAGTTGGCCTTCGCTCAATGACACGAGGGCGAGTTCGGTTCCAGCAAACATCGCGTTGAGCGCGATGAGGACGACCACGAGGCCGATCTGAGGCAAGACGTCAATCACGATGCCGACTCTCGCTCATGGAGACTCTTGTCGAAGTCGGCGGATGCCACCCGCCTGCGATGCTTGCCAACCTCGTGGAGAACGATCAAAGAACCAGTGGGAACTCCCGGCGAGGTTGGAGAGCACGGTGAAGGTCTTCAAGATCTTCTTGAACACGAGGTTTGTCCTTTCAGCACACCGGAAAATTGACGTCGCTGAAAGTCTCCCCACCCGATTTCTCGGACCTGGGCCCCGCTGGCCCTGTTGTGGAACGTCTTGACGACTGCCCTCGGGGAGGGGGTAGAGAGGGGCTCGGGGGCAAGGAGTATTTCCCTTCAGCCAGCGAAAAGATGTAGACCATGAATCATATACTATTCGAAAGGCAAATTAAATTGCACCTATTCGAAAATATGCGAATGGATCGGGGTCAGGTGGTGTAGTCGGCGTTGAAACGCACGTAGGTGTCGGAAAGATCGCAACCCCATACCGTTGACTCGCCTTCGCCCAGCCCGAGGGTGGCGTGGATCAGCACGTCGGTGCCTGACATGTAGCCCGACAGTGTGGCGAGTGCGGCGTCGTCGAGCAGTCGGGGATACACCTCGTCGGTGCCGAAGCGGATCGTGACTGCGGTTTGATCGATCAGTAGGTCGTCGGCATGGTTGCTGCACTTGCCGATGGCCATCGCCACGCGGCCCCAGTTCGGGTCGCCGCCATGGACCGCGGTCTTGACGAGGGGCGAGTTGACAATCGCCTTGGCGACTCGCTTGGCCTGCGCCGGGTTGGTTGCGCCATCGACGTGGACTTCGATCAACGAGTTCGCGCCTTCGCCGTCTCGGGCGATCTGCTTGGTGAGATCGACAGCGACGTCGTAGAGCGCAGATTCAAACGCTGCACCATCAACGGGGCCTGCGACGCCGGACGCCATCACGATCGACGAGTCGCTGGTCGACGTGTCGGTGTCGATGCTGACGCAGTTGAAGGTCCGGTCGACAACGCGTCGGAATGTGGCGTCGAGCTCGTCTGAGGCGACGGCGGCATCGGTGAAGAGGAGTGAGATATGGGTGGCCATGTTCGGCTCGATCATGCCGACGCCCTTGGCCATGCCGACGATCCGTGCGCCGCCGGGCAACGTGGCCTCGGCGAGCTTGACGACCGTGTCGGTGGTCATCATGGCGTGCGCGGGCCCGTCTGCATCGCAGCGGGGGAGCGGTTGCGGAATTGCTTGTAGGCCAGAGCGAACGCGATCCATTGGATAGCGACGCCCGATCACCCCGGTCGATGTCAGGACGACGTCGGTCGAGTCGCAGCCAAGCCTGTCGGCGACGGTTGTCGCGATTTCGATGGCGTCGGCAATGCCGTCAGGCCCGGTGGCGACGTTGGCGTTCTTGGAGATCACCACGACGGCTCGAGCGCTGCGGTTCGCGACATGGTCGCGGCTCAACGTGACGCTCGGACCGGCAAACCGGCTGGTGGTGAACACAGCTGCAGTCGGAACGGCAGCGTCGGCAGCGATCACGACGAGGTCGTCGGTGTCATCTTTGATGCCGATGTTCGCAACATGCGCGGAGAACCCGCCCGGAAGTTCGGTCATGTTCGACAGACTACGACCTGGTTCGACGTGGCCGCTGCGACCGATTGGTTCCGTTCGTCGGTCAGGCGCTGGCGTTAGCTTCGGCGGCGAGCCCAGTGGCGACGGCGTCGAAAATCGACTGCAGTGCAGCGACCTGGCTGTCGTCGAGGTGGTTAAAGATCCGTCGGCGGACGCTCTCGACATGATGCGGAGCAGTTTGCTCAAGCAGTTTGCGGCCGGTGCTGGTGAGGACGCCCATCATCACGCGGCGGTCGGCAACCGACCCTTCGCGCTTGACGAAATCACCGGCAACCAAGCCATCGAGCCTCCGGGTCAGGCCGCTTGGTGAGAGCTGGAGCACATCGGCGAGATCACACATCCGCATGGCGCTGTCGTCAGCTTCGGACAGGTATACGAGCACCTGATAGTCGCCAAGAGTGAGGCCGTGATCGCTGAGATCACGCTCGATGGCGTTGACCAGATCGGACTGGACCTCGATGTAGGACCGCCACGCACCAGCTTCGGCGGAATTCAACCAGTTGACATTGGTTGCATCCACCATGTTTGTCACCTTACTCCTGAGTGCATGCGGAACTTTTCAATGTCCACGGACGACTGCCGACACATGCGCACGGTCAACTGAGCTGCCGGGCAACCGCGTCAGCACAGCGCCTGCCGGAGTACAGCGCACCCTGGCTGGAGGCAGTGTCGCGATGGTCGCCGCACACGAACCGACCGTCGGCGAGATCAACGGGCTGCTTGGGGCTGAACGGTGCCCGCTGGCCGGGCTGGCCATGTGCGATGCGGTAGGTGGCGAGATGATCCCACGTGTCGACAGCCTGTCCCCACCAGCCGCGCAGCTGGCTTCGGGCGATATCGGCGAGATCTCCTTCGGAAAACGCTCCGGGAAGCGCAGCTGCAATGAGGTGGCGGCCGGCAGGCGCATAGGTGGGTGCGACATTGCTCATCACCGCGACGTTGAGGACCGGGCCGGCGCCGGTGCCGTCGAGGACAACCAGCTTCTTGTCGGTCGGCGGTGTGTCGGCAGCGAAGTAGACGCACCCGACGGACTTCGAGGTCACCGTTGGAAGGCCGAGCAGTTGTGCAGCGGCCGGGCCCTCGACTGCGACGACAACGGCATCGTGCACCTGCGTGCTGCCCTCGATCGTGATGCTGGTCGCTGTGGTTGCAGACACCCGTTGATCGAGGTGGATTGACCCAGCGGGCAACTGAGCCGCAAGTTGGTCGGGGATGGCCTGCATGCCAGCGGCCGGGACCGCAGAGTCTCCGTCAGCGAGCATGCGGAAAATGATGTCGAACATGCGACGGCTGTCGTTGAGGTCGGGGTCGAGCTGAATGCCGCCAACAAGGGGCCGGAAGAACCGCTCGATAATCGTGTCACTGAAACCGGCTGCGCGCAGCGAATCGCCGGTGCTCATATCGTCGCCACGGAGCAGCTGCACCGGGTGAACGCTGCGGATTCGGCGGCGGAGCAGACCGATGCGGGCCTTGTCGAACAGCGAACCGATGGGTGCGGTGACTGTGCCGACCACGGATGTGGGCATGCGGAACGGATCGGACACGACCGATCCCTTTCCGTTCCGCCAGACCAAAGCACCGGGGTCGAAGGCCTGCAAGTCGAGAGCGTCCATGTCGAGCTGTCGTTGCATCTCGGGGTAGGCGGTCAGGGTGACCTGGAACCCACGGTCGAGCTTGAAGCCGTCGACGGTGTCAGTCCGAACGCGTCCACCAACGCCATCGCTGGCCTCATAGACCTCGACCTCGATGCCAGCGTGGTGGAGTGCGGTGGCACATGCCAGGCCAGCGAGACCGGCACCGACGACCGCGACCGTCACTTACCCAGGATGGCGCGGAGCGCGGGTTCGAGTTCGGCGTGACGGAACGTGAACGTGTCGTCACCGAGCAGCACCGTCGGGTTGACTCGTTGACCGGTGAACAGCAGGTTTTCAGCGAGCTCGCTGCCGAGGATCAGCTTCGGGCCGAACTTTGGAATCGGGAGGAAAGTTGGCCGTTTGAGCACCTTGCCAAGCGTGTTGGCGAAGGTCTCTTGGGTCACCGGGTTGGGCGCTGTCAGGTTGACGGGGCCCTCGACATCGGCAGTGAGGAGATGGGTGATTGCTGCAACCTCATCGTCGATCGAGATCCAGCTTTGCCACTGCGCTCCCGAGCCGAGGGTGCCGCCCGCACCGATCTTGTAGAGGGGAAGTTGCTTCTTCAGTGCCCCGCCGTCAGCGGAAAGCACGATGCCCGTTCGGAGGAGGGTGACTCGGATGCCGGCGGCTGCCGCGGGAGCAGCAGCCTCTTCCCAGTCGATGCAGAGCTGTGCGAGAAAACCAGAGCCAGCCGTGGACGATTCGTCGAGCTCTTCATCGCCGCGAGCACCGTAGTAGCCGATTGCCGAGCCGGAAAGCAGCACCTTCGGGCCGTCGGAGCATGCTGCGATGGCAGTTGCGAGTAATGCCGTGCCGTCGAGGCGGCTCTCGACGAGCACCTTTTTGTAGTCGTCGGTCCAGCGCTTGTCGCCGATGCCGGCGCCAGCGAGATGGACGACCGCGTCAATCCCTTCGAGGTCGCCGGGGTTCAGGGTGCCATCGCTCGGCGACCAGCTGATTTCGCCCGGTTTGGCGGCCCGCCGGACCACAGGAACCGAGGTATGGCTGAGTGAATCGAGATGACTCATCAGGGCTGTACCGACGAGACCCGATGAACCGGTAATGGCAACGCGCATGTCCGAAGTTTACGGGCGGCTCACGGCGGCCGCGCCACCGTGCCCGTCTTTGCTGGTGCACGCTTGCCAGTGCATGCCGTCCGGTGCGCAGCAAGTGAGCGTCTCCATCAGCCTCAGCTGGAGTAACTTTCGAAAATGAGCGAACCCGAAGACGCGGCTGACGAAACAATCAAATGGCCCCCGCGTGAAGGAACGACTGCACAGCAAACGGTGCTGCCAGGTGCGTCGGTTGCTGGACCGCCGGCGTCGTCCGACGCAGGGCGGCCGCCAACACCGCCGCTTGCACCGGGCAGCGAGTTGACGTTCGACGAGCCGGAGCGGCGAAAGAGCCGTCTTGCTGTGGCAGGGCTCGCCGTTGCGGTCGTCGCGCTCGGAGCAGCAGGTGTTTTTGCCATCGTGCAACTACGCGGAGGCAACACCGGAGGCGCCGAGTCGCCCGAGGCTGTCGGTGCATCGATGATGTCCGCACTCGAGCAGGAAGACATGCTCGGGATGGTCGACTTGCTTCTGCCGGGGGAGCGCAACACGTTTCGCCAGCCGATGATCGACATGGTCAGCGAACTCACACGTCTCGAAGTGCTCAGCTCGGATGCGTCGCTTGGCGACCTGTCTGGTCTCGACATCGAAATGGCCGATCAACTGACCGAAGTCACGCCGACCAACGTCGCCGACATCTCGAACATCATCATGACTGCCCAGATCACTGCGTCGCTCGACGGTGGCCAACTGCCGATCGGCGATTTGATCACCGACTTCGCCGCCGACGGGTTCGATCCCAGCGACTTCGACGAGGCGGCGACGACCACCGACTTCGAACTGCCGATGACCGTCGTCGAACAAGGCGGCCGCTGGTACCTCAGCCTCTTCCACACTGCGGCGGAAGCTGCGCGCAGCTCGACCGGTGAACCGATTCCTGAATCAGGATTGGAGCCACGGGGCGGCGAGACGCCCGAGGGGGCGGTCTCAGCGATGCTCGACGGAGTCGAACAGTTTGACGTCGGCAAGATCATCGCGAGCTTCAACCCCAACGAGGCAGCGGCGTTGCAGCGTTACGCCCCACTCTTCCTTGACGACATCGATCCGCTCGTGGCCGACCTACCGTTCACGTGGCAGGTGACCCAGACCGAGTTCGAAGTCGCGGGCAGCGGCGCTGAGCGTTTCGTTACGGTCGCAGCGCTTCGGATTGACGGGAACGCTGAGGGCGAGCCGTTCTCCATTGCGATCAATGGTCGGTGCGTGGTGGTCGACGCCGGTGGAGAACAGTTCGATTCCTGCGAACTCGCTCAGGGGCAGCCTTCACTTGACCAACTGCTCGGTGAGTCGTCCGAGTCGGTCACCGAACTGTCGGCTGAGTTCGCGGCGGTGTTCACCGACTACAACGCACCCGGCATCACCGTCCAGGAAGTCGATGGCACCTGGTATGTGAGCCCGATCGGTACAGGGATCAATCAAGTGCTTTCACTCATGCGGGCGTTGGATCGGGAGAAAATCGATCGGCTCATCGACATGGCCCAGACAGTGTTCGACGAGGTGGGCGAAGATCTTGCAGGTGGGCTCCCACTCTTCCTCGACGAGGTCAGGTCTGAAGGTGACAGCGGCTTCGACGACTTTACTCTGAACGACGACGGCGGGTTTGGCGAGTTTGATTCCAACGACCAGGCGGTGGAACCCGACCAGGCGGTGGAACAAGAGCTCGACGAGTTCGGGTCCCAACAGCAGATCGTCACCGAGTGCTACTCCTTTGGCGATGCAGTAACGATCGTTGCGTGCCTCAGTGAGAACATCGCAAGCGGCGCGTTGCCGGAGTACTTCCTTGCTCCAGAACTCGAGTACCCAGAGTGTGGTCTGTCGGAATTCTCAGTCGGCACAGCGACGCTTTCAGATCTCTCCGACGCGGAGTTCACGTCGATTATGCAGACGGCGTCGGTCTGCTTTGGCGAACTGATTGCTGCTGGCACCCTGACCGAGTTCGACGTATCGAGCGAGTACTTGCACCCAGAGTGCGCCGAGGGTCGGAACCCCTGGAACTTCAGCCGAGCCGACAGCAACGAGTTCTTCGACACCTTCTTGGAGTGCGTCTACAAGTGAGCCGAGGCCAGCCGCACTATCGAGCGCCGACACCTCCGA
>JBLIMF010000092.1:0-10007 GCA_047638615.1 Gammaproteobacteria bacterium | reverse complement strand
CGATCAGGTGGGTGAGCGGACGCTGATCAAGGTGATGACCGACGGCATCCTGCTGGCCGAGATTCAGCGTGATCGGATGCTGCGCAGGTATGACACGCTGATCATCGACGAGGCGCACGAACGCAGCCTGAACATCGACTTCATTCTTGGCTACCTCAAACAGTTGTTGCCGAAACGGCCCGACCTCAAGGTGATCGTTACCTCTGCCACTATCGACACGACTCGATTCGCCGAGCACTTTTCCGCACCGCCTGCTGACGATCCAAACGGCGCACTCGTTCCTGCTCCGATCATCGAAGTCATGGGTCGGACGTTCCCGGTTGAAGTTCGCTACCGCCCCTATGGGCCGGACAACGAAGAAGACCCCGACGATCGCCGCGATCAGGTGCAGGCCGTGCTCGACGCCGTTGACGAACTCACCCGCGCAGGCGACGGCGACGTGCTCGTGTTCCTCTCGGGCGAGCGCGAGATCCATGACACGACCGACGCGTTAAAGCGTGACCAGTCAGATCGAGCCAGACCACTCGAGATCCTGCCGCTGTACGCACGCCTGTCGTCAGCGGAGCAGCAGCGGGTGTTCAAGCCGTCCGGCAAACAACGCGTCGTGCTGGCGACGAACGTGGCTGAAACCTCGCTGACGGTGCCGGGCGTGCGATACGTCGTCGACACGGGCACAGCTCGGGTCTCGAGATACAGCAAGCGACTCAAGGTGCAACGGCTGCCGATCGAGCCTGTGTCGCAAGCCTCGGCCAACCAGCGATCGGGTCGTTGCGGTCGTGTTGCTCCGGGCATCGCCATCCGCTTGTTTGCTGAGGACGAGTTCGTCGAACGGCCCGAGTTCACTGATCCGGAGATCCTCCGCACCAACCTGGCCTCGGTCATTTTGCAGATGACGGCAATCGGGCTTGGCGACGTCGGTAACTTCCCGTTCGTTGAGCCGCCCGACTCGTCGATGATTCGTGACGGTTACGCGCTGCTCGAAGAGTTGGCCGCGATCGTTCCGGCTGAACGTGGCGTGACCGAACGCGAGCTGACCTCGATTGGTCGCGATCTCGCGAAGCTGCCGGTCGACCCTCGGCTCGGGCGAATGGTGCTCGAAGCCGACGACCTGGGCTGTGTGCGTGAGGTGCTGGTCATTGCTTCGGCACTGTCGATCCAAGACCCGCGGGAGCGTCCGCAGGAGAAGATTGAGCAGGCAAACGAGTTCCACAACCGTTTCAAGGTCGAGGGCTCCGATCTGCTTTCGCTTGTCGCGCTGTGGGATTACCTGCGCCTCAAGCAGCGTGAGTTGTCGGGCAACCAGTTCCGACGGATGTGTCGCAAAGAGTTCCTCAATTACCTGCGGGTCCGCGAGTGGACCGATCTGTACAGCCAGCTTCGCCGGGTCGCCGGTGAGCTCAAGATCAGGCCCGGCGGGGGGCTCATCGAGAGTCACCCCGACCACGTTCATCAGGCACTGCTCGCCGGTCTCCTCTCTCAGATCGGCGTGCGTGAACGCGAGACACGTGAGTATCGCGGCGCTCGCGATGCACGGTTCGTGATCGCCCGCGGTTCAGTCATTGGTCGCAAGCAGCCCGACTGGGTGATGGCTGCCGAGCTCGTTGAAACCAATCGGCTGTACGCCCGCAGAGTCGCCGCGATTCAGCCTGAGTGGATCGAGAAGTCGGCCGCACATCTGGTCAAGAAGTCCTACGGCGAGCCCCGATGGGACGCCAAGGCTGGCCGAGCTGTGTGCGTTGAGCAGGTCACCCTCTTCGGCATCCCGATCGTCACTGATCGGATCATTGGCTACGACCAGATCGACATCGACGGTGCACGGGCGATGTTCATCCAGAAGGCATTGGTTGAAGGGGAGTGGAACAGCCACCAGAAATTCGTGCAACGAAACCAAGAGTTCCTCGACCGAGTCCGACAGATGGCGGCACGCGTGCGCCGCGTCGAACTCGTCGACGACGAGATGCTGTTCGATTTCTTCGACGGCCGCGTCGACGCCGACGTGACCGACACGCGCCGTTTCGACCGATGGTGGAAAGCGGAGCGGCAGCGCGATGGCCGGCTGCTCGACCTCACCGACGAGATGCTCGCCGATCGTGAACATGGGGCTGGCATCAGGCTCGAGGACTTTCCGGACGTCTGGCTGCACGGCGACATCGAGCTGCCACTCACGTATCGGTACGCCCCTGGTGAACCGCTCGACGGTGTCACGGCGCATATCCCACTCAACGCCATCAACCAGATCGAACCGGCGGGCTTTGCCTGGCAGATTGCTGGGCATCGGCCGGAAATCGTTGCCGCGCTCGTCCGATCAGTTCAGAAAGACGTACGTCGTCAGCTCGGCCCGATGGCCGAGATGGTCGAGGGAACGATCGAACGTGTGCGGCAATTCGAGGCGGGCTCAATACCGTTTCTGCACGCCGTTGCGGTGGGTCTGACGCGGGCCTCGGGTTTGCGTATCGATCCGTCGGTGTTCAACCCGGCGGTGCTCGATGACTATCTGAAGATGAACTTCGTGATCAGCACCGAGGTCGACGGTTCGACCGATGTCGTCGATGTCGGCGTTGACCTCGCTGCAATCAAAGCTCGCCAAGTCGGAGCGTCACGTCAGTCGATCGCGGCGGCAGCGCCTATCGAGGAGCGTCGCAACATCACGAGCTGGGACTTCGGCGATCTCGAACGAGTTGTCGCGTCGTCGGACCTTGCGTTCGACGTGTTGGCGTACCCGACCTTGCTCGACACCGGCAACAGTGTGGCGTTGCGCGTCGTCACGAGCGCTTCGGTGCAGCAGCGCGCGATGCGCGGCGGGGTCCGTCGACTGCTCCTGTTGACAGCAGCACCGAGCCGCAACGTGGTTGAACGACTACTGACAAACGCGGGGCGCCTGGCCCTGGCGACGGCGGACATGTCGATCGCTGCGCTGGCTGACGACTGCATCGCTGCGGCTGTTGATCATCTCCTCGACGAACACCTTCGGACTGGCGGCCAGCTGCCATGGGCCGAAGCAGATTTCGAATTATTGCGGCAGCACGTGAAGAAGGCCTCACCAGCGCTGGCACGCGATGCGCTCGTGCAGGCCACCGCCGCGGTTGCTGCCACCGGTGCCGTGCACTCGAAACTGGCAGCGCTGCGAGCTGGAACGTTGCAACGATCGGTCGACGACGCCAACCAGCACCTCGGCAGGCTGGTGCGACCCGGGTTTGTGTTCAACACAGGAATCACCCAACTTCCCGAGATCGAACGATACGTGCGGGCCATTTCGGCACGACTCGACGGGCTTGCCGGCACGGTTGAGCGAGATCGCCGTCGGATGGATGAAGTCGTTCCGATCGAGGCTCGGTACTCGGCGCTGCTCGACCGAATCCCAGCGAGCGAGATGACACCTGCGATAGCTGTGCTGGCATGGGAACTCGAAGAGCTACGCGTCAGCGTGTTCGCGCAAGCGGTCGGCGTCCGTGGCCAGGTCAGTGTGAAGCGAATCCATACGGCACTGCAACGCCTTGGCGGGTAGGCCGACACCGTGTCAGGCACCAGGTCGGCTTCTGCGAGAATTGGGTAATGGATGATCGTGAACTCGACCCGCTGACCGCCAACACCGTTGCGCTGTTGCAGACGCTGATTCGTAACGAGTGTGTCAATGACGGGACTGCTGAATCGGGCCATGAGACCCGCAACGCCGATGTCCTCCAGGGTGTGATCGAAGGGCCCGGCGTGGTCGTCGAGCGGTTCGGACCGAGCGCGGACCGGATGTCGATCATCGGCCGTATCGAAGGCTCCGACCCAAACGCTCCCAGCCTCTGCCTGATGGGTCACACCGACGTCGTGCCGGTCAATCGTGACGGCTGGGACAACGACCCGTTCGGTGGCGAGTTGATCACGTCGCCCGATGGCATCGACGAGGTGTGGGGTCGCGGTGCCGTCGACATGCTCAATCTCACGGCGTCGATGGCCGTCGCCTTCCGCCACCTCGCCGACGACGCTGCTGCCGGGCGCTTCAAGCCGACCGGCGACCTCATCTACTTCGGCGTGGCTGATGAGGAAGCCGGGAGCGCACATGGTGCCCGCTGGGTGGCTGACAACCACGCCGACTCCATGCGGGCCGACTACGTGCTGACCGAGAATGGTGGCATTCACTCTGGCCCGGCCGAGTCGCCTTTCATCAGTGTGAACGTCGCCGAAAAAGGTGTTGCCTGGCGTCGACTCACCGTGCGTGGCACGCCGGGGCACGGGTCGACGCCGTTCCGCGGGGACAACGCACTGGTCAAAGCAGCCGGAGTTGTCCAACGGCTTGCCCACTACCGGTCGAAGCCCCGCTTCACCGAGCTGTGGCGGACGCGAGTCGACACGCTCGGCGTCACGCCAGAGTGGGCTGACGCACTGCTCGACGAATCGAAAATCGACGGCTTCCTCGACGACCTGCCGGTCCCAAAGCTCGCTGCGTATCTTCATGCCTGCACGCACACGACGTTCTCGCCGAACTTGGTCGACGGCGGGTTGATGAAGACGAACGTGGTGCCCGACACCGTGGTCATCGAAGTTGATGTGCGCACGTTGCCGGGCGACGGACCCGACGAGGTCGAGGCACACCTGCGCAACGCACTCGGAGATCTCGCTGACCATGTTGAGGTCGAGGCGATCATGAATGACGAATCGTCGATCAGTCAGACCGATACGCCGCTGTGGGACGCTCTGCACCGTGCGGTTAACGTGCCGTTTCCGACCGCTACGTTGACGCCGCAGATGATCGTGGGGTTCACAGATTCGCGGATCTATCGGGAGATGGGCGCGGTCGCGTATGGCGCCGGACTGCTCAGCCCATCACTTGACTCCAGCGAATTCGGATCCCGATTCCACGGCCACAATGAACGCATCGATGTTGAGTCGTTGGCACTGACGACTCGTCTGTGGGATCAGGTTTGTCGCGACCTGCTGGCCAAGTAGCGGCGTGCCGCCTCCTTCGCTTCAGGGTCGGCCATAGCGGCCCCGAGCAAGTCGGCATCGCTCCATGCGCCACCAGTCGCCGCCATGTTCTCGAGCACCACGTTGACCTGACGCTTGGTGGCGCGCACGACTGACGGTGCCTTGTTCGCGATCGAGGTGGCGAGTTCGTCGACTGCCGACTCGAGGTCGGAGCGCGGCACGACCCGGTTGAGAAACCCAATCGAGCGGGCTTCCTCGGCGTCGAAGGGCCGGCAGGTGAGGACCAGTTCGCGTGTGATTGCCGGGCCGATCTCACGGACGAGGCGCGGGATGCCGCCCCAGGCGAGCGGAATACCGAGATCGACCTCGGGGATCGAGAACACTGTGTCGTCAGCCGCAATTCTGAGGTCGCACACGCCCGCCAAGACAACGCCGCCACCGACGCAGGGCCCCTTGATCGCAGCAATCGACAAGGCAGACATTCGCTCCATCGCTTCGGCCATCAGCCGGCCGAGATCGGCCTGCTCACGGGGTGAGACTCCATTCTCGCCTTGGCCTGCAAACTCCCGGAGGTCGAAACCCGATGAGAAGGCGCGGCCCTCGCCGGTCACGATGACAACGACTGCGTCGGTCGTGTCGAACCAGGCGGCAGCTTGGGCGATCTCGGCGAGCGGGACGACACCGAGTGGGTTGAGTTGCCTGGGCTGGGTGAGCGTCAGCCGACCGATCCGGTCGGTGACGTCGGCACGCAGGGTCGAGAACTCAGGCATCGCCAACGTTCGCACACGCCCGACGCCGCGCTGCGACCAGACCGCCCGCCGCATGAAAGCAGCAGAACAGCAGGGCCGACGTGCTGGGCCTGTCACACCGCTCTCACACCGCGGTCAGACCTCGGTGTGACAAGAGTGTGAAATTAGGTCAGTTTCGTTGGTAGCGACCGGGCTCAACTTCTGTTGCTTCGCCCCGTTCGAGCATTCGGGCAACGTGCATTTCAGCGCTACGCGTCTCGACCGAGTCCGCAAACGAGTGCTCGACGTGCGGGCGATAGATAAATCGGTGCCCCCGCATATCGTCGATTGCTTGTGGCTCGGCCAGGAAGTCGAGCATCGCGGCGTGGCGGCGGCCGATGACTGCTGTGAAGGCATCGATCATCTGGACGAACGTCTCGCGCCCTTCGATCACGCCCTTGTGGTGGAACGTGACGTAGAAGTCGGCCTCTTCGTCGCGGACCTTGGCGAGGCTGGCTTCGAAGTCTTCGAGGTCGCTCCACACGTCGCCGTAGTACGGGCCGAAGCCGGTGAGGTCAATGTCTGACAGGAAGAACACGCCATCCATCCGGAAGCCGCTGTGGCCTCGTGTGTGGCCGGGCAGGTGCACCGCTTCAATGTTCGTTCCGCCACCAAGGTCGAAGACGTGGCCATCGGTGAAGCCGTGGGCGTCCGGCCGGGGTGTGTAGTGGAACTCGTCGAGAACGAGCGCCGAGAACGTGTCACGAGCTTCGCCGGTCAACCCGTAGACCTCCATGAGTCCGTCGATACTCTGCGCGCCAACCAGGTCGGCTTCGTGGATGTAGAGACGGGAGTTGGCAAAGAACCCGTTGCCGCACATGTGGTCTTCGTGGCTGTGGGAGTTGATGACGGCGTCGATCGCAGCGGGTGCGCCACCCTTGGCAACAACGGTGGTTGACGGATCGATCAGCACGGTTTCGCCGGCGCCACGAACGAGCAGCGAGTTCCCCGACGGGTAGGCCCCGTTGTTCTCGCCGACCAGCACGCTGACCGTATCGGTGAGTTGTCGTTCCTCGTCGCCCCAGTGAGTGATCACGGGCGCGAAACTACATCGTGTTCCACCGCTGCAGCGTGGTCGACCAGTCGAAGGCCTGATCGCGAACTTGATCCGCTGCTTCTTAGTTGGTGGGCTTGAGGTTGAGCGATGCCGAGTTCATGCAGAATCGGTCGCCGGTCGGGGCAGGGCCGTCAGGGAAGACATGGCCGAGGTGAGCGCCGCACTTGGCGCAGACGGTCTCGGTGCGGGCCATGCCGTGGGAAGTATCGGTGCGGTTCTCGATTTTGTCGCCGTCGAGTGCCTGATAGAAGCTTGGCCAGCCGCAGCCAGCGTCGTACTTCGTCTCGGACGAGAACAGCTCGACGTCACACACGATGCAGTGATACGTGCCGTCGTCGGTGGTGTCGTGGTACTCACCGGTGAACGGCCGCTCGGTGCCAGCGTGCTGGGTGACCTGATATTGCTCGGGCGTGAGCCGATCGCGGAGCTCCGCGTCGGAAGGGATTGCGGCGGTGTTGTTCTGTTCGTTCTCGGCCATTCGTCCATGCTGCCAAGTCCCGGGCACGGTCGCAGCATCCACGGCTGAGTTTCGCGGTTGTTGCGTCCGCTGTTCGCCCTCGGCAATGGCTTGCTTCCTAACCTCTCGTTATGTATCAGCGCTCTCACTGCACCCGACTTGTGACGGTTACTGCAGCTGCTATCGCCGGTGCCGTACTCTTCGCAGCCTGTTCATCAGGCGGCGACGCAGCTACCAACTCGGCCTCAACTGAGCTGGCGCCGTCAGAGTCGGCATCGGTCGAAGCGACGAGCGGCACGCCGACCGAGGCCAACGAACCGGCGACACTGCGCGCTCGTTTCCGTTTCCCTCCGGCGCCTATCTCACCGCCAGCCGACGCGCAGAGTGCCGTAGAGGCGCTCGACAATATTGCGGCGATTCGCCAACTCATCATTGCTGGTCAGATGGACGTCGCAGGTGTTCGGGGGCTTGGCGAAACTGGCGATGTTCGCCATGCCTGGTACCTGTCGGACCTCTTACGGTTCTTTCGCGGCGACGACGGAGTGATCATCGTTGACGCCTTCGAGCAGCTCACCGGCGTTGACATAGCGAACGATCCTGAGAGCGAACTCAGCCCATGGCTCAGCCTCACCAACCACCTCATTGCCTGGGACACGCCGGCCTATCCCAGCTATCAGAGCGACAAGGGCGCCATCTTCACGCAGCTTGAACCTGCCTGGGAGCTGTTCTTTAGCGATGACGACGCAGACGTTGACTGGCGTGTCCTGAGCTGGGGCGGGGTGTTCATCGACGACCGTGAACTCGGCGACCCTGAGAGGTGCCCGGGCGGCTGTATCCCGTCACTCGACGACTTCGCCACGACCGATGCAGCCGGGGGCGACTGGTACCCGGACGACCGGATCGTGTTCGGCCTGGTCGAGGGAGATGCAGCGTTGGCGTTTCCGAAGAACATCGCCGAGCTCCATGAGATGTTCAACTTCACGCTCGGCGAACGTCGCTTCGGGCTGCCTTACTGCACGCTCTGCGGGTCGGCACAGGCCTACTACACCGACAACTCGGGGGCCGATGAACAGCCGGTGCTCCGAACGTCGGGATTGCTCAGCCTGTCGAACAAGGTGATGTACGACCTCGTGACTCAGTCCGTGTTTGACACGTTCACGGGTCGAGCGGTCTCGGGGCCGTTGCAGGACCAGGGCATTCAACTCGAGGAGGTCACCCTCGTCCGCTCGACCTGGGGTGAGTGGAAGACGGAATATCCGAATACGCAGATCGTCGCCGAAGATGGTGGCATCGGCCGGAGCTACGACCTCGACCCACTTGCGGGGCGTGACGAAGCCGGGCCAATCTTCCCGATCGGCGATGCCGACAGCAGACTCGACGTGCAGGAACTTGTCGTCGGGGTGCTGCCGGACGATGGCACGCCGCTTGCGTTCCCGTCAACGCAAGCCAGCTCGATCTTGGCCACCGGTGGCGAGGTATCGCTGGGCGGCGTCAGCCTTGTTGAGTCAGGCGATGGTCTACGGGCCATCGACGATGCCACCGGCGACGAGATCGCCGCCCATGAGGCCTTCTGGTTCGCTTGGAGCCAGTTTCACCCCAGCACCCAACTCTTCGAACGCTGAGAGTCCGGGATGCGATGTCAGCTACCCGACTCGGTTGTGTGGTCCGCTACAGATCGGTTTGGTTGGTTTGGCGGAGGAAGGTGAGGGAGTCCCAGGTGTCGACTCGCTTGGTGATCACGTCGTCGCGCACGCTGAACCACATAACGCCAGGAATCTCGAAGGGCGTCTCTTCATAGGTGGCGGTGAAGCGGTAGCGAACGACGACATCGGTCACCGACGGGCGCTGCTGCTCGACGATGTCGTCGATTGAGTACGTGCGGTCAGAGAAGGCGGCCAGAAAATGTGGCAATCGTCGTCGGTACTCCTCGCGGCCGACGCAGCCCGAACCGAGTGCGCTGTCGTGGACGTTGCGGAAGCCTTCGGCGACGAATCCTGCGATGTAGTCCGGATCGTTACGTGTGAACGAGCTGAGGAACCCGGTAACGATATCGATCGGTGAACTCATCGTCCGACGACGGTACTTCTGGCCGAACGGTGATCCAATGTGACTGTGGTAGGCAGCAGCGACGCCGGCGACGACCCGGTTGAAATGAACACGTCGCCATGTGGCCAGCGGCGTCCCCGTCACGGCAACACACTTATGGTCGACCGGTTGGCCGGCGGCACCATTGGTCTGGTGCCACTCGAATTGTCCACCCCGATCAATCGGACTGGCGACAGTCAGTTCGCCGACATTGAGCCTCCCCGTTTCACCACCTGACCCCGGTCGCCTGAAATGGGGACCTTTTCTCTTTACAGGTGCGCGGAGAATGTCTCCGCTTTCGGAGACCGTGTTGGTGCTGGGAGCGCAGGTTAGGCGCGTGGGAGGAGGCTATCGAGCGCTATTTCGGCGGCGGACGTGTCGGTGCGCTCTTCGTGGAGCAGCCGAGACAGATTGCTGACCGACACATAGCCGGCCTCGACGGCGCCCCCATCGGTATTTTCGGCGAGCACGTTGATCTTCTGCCCCCAGTCCATGACGACGCGAAATGCCCCTTCATCGCCTTCGATGGGTTCGAGAGTCGCCTCGTTGACCGTCCTTGGTGGGAGGTCGCCGACATCAGTGTGGCGCCAGCCGAGCATCTCAGAGACAGGTCGATCAGGGACGTTGATGTTGACAACCACGGGCTCGGTCGGCATGTCGTCAACCATGCCCTGTACGTAGGTGCGAGCGATGTTGGCCGAGGCTT
>JBLIMF010000091.1:0-10238 GCA_047638615.1 Gammaproteobacteria bacterium | reverse complement strand
ATGTCGATGCCAGAGCTTGTGCCGAAGTGCTCGGTGATTTGCACAGATCACGGAACCACTTCGAGCGCTGGCAACCGCTGCGGACCAAACGCCCAATGCGCGGGTGGAGCTTGGCGAATTCTTCGAGTCGTCGCGCCACATCGAGCATCACCACAGCGCCTTCGTCGGACAAGACCCGCAAGGCCGGGCTGACTGCAACTGGCGTTGCGGTCAACCCGGTTTCGTCAGCGGTGGAGCCAAATTCGTCAGGCGTTCGAACAAGGTCGGCCAGCTCAACTTTCAGGGGGCCGAGCCGGATCAAATTTGGGCTGATACTCGAGCCACTCCAGCCCGACAGGTTGCAGCGCAAATGAAAGCACCACAGCGGTCACAAACAGCGCGTTCTGTAACCCATGGCAATGTGAACAATCTGTTCGCCGAGCATCTCGGATTGGGTGTCATTTCGAACAACGCCAGCCGCGACGCAGTGGCGGTGATCAACGTCAGTCAGTGCGCCGGCGCACCGGCGCTACGTGCGGCTGCGGTAGGTGGCGCTGCCACCGCTGTCGTCCTTGTTCAACCGCTTCGAGAGGTGCAGGCCTTCGAGGATGAACTCGACAGCTGCCGCTACGGCGGCAGGCGACTCGTCGCCTCCGGTGAGGATTGTCACGGGTGTCTGCAACGCATCGACCTGCTCAGCCACTGCGGCAAGTTCGGCACTTGTCATTGACTCGCCGGTATGGGCCACTGCGCCTGCTTCGAATGCGTCGACGACCGCACGGGTCTGCTCGGGCGGCACGACATCTTTAAAGACGGTCAGTACAGCGCCCTTCATGAGACTCTCCATGATTACGCCATCACGGCCTTCCTCGATCGACTCGATTTCGATCTTGCCCATGGAGCTTGCGGCGAGCGCACCGAGGTCGTCGACACGAGCCACAATGCTGGTCTCGCCTGAACGCAAGCCACGGCGGAGAGCGTTCGCCGAGAGCGCCTCGTAGTTACTGACCGACAGACGGACCGATACGCCACTGCGTTGGTTGACCTGGTTGCTCGAACGTGCAAGGTGGGAGAACGTTGCAATGACATTCGTGAGGTAATCGGGCACGTCGACGACTACGGGTCCGTTCGGCGTTTCGATGTCCAGCGACTGCGCCTCTTGCAGCATGATGTCAACTTCTGTTTGCACGTCGAGTGGATAGTGCGTGCGGATCTGGCTGCCGAAACGGTCTTTGAGCGGCGTAATAATGCGACCGCGGTTGGTGTAGTCCTCCGGGTTGGCCGATGCCATCAGCATCACATCGAGCGGCAGACGGATCTTGTAACCACGGATCTGCACGTCGCGTTCCTCAAGCACATTCAGCAGACCGACCTGAATGCGCTCGGAGAGGTCGGGGAGTTCGTTAATCGCGAAGATGCCACGGTTGGTGCGAGGCACCATGCCGTAATGCAGCGTGAGTTCATCGGAGAGATACCGGCCCTCGGCCACCTTGATTGGATCGACCTCGCCGATGAGGTCAGCAATGGAGGTGTCGGGAGTTGCGAGCTTCTCGCCGTAACGGAGATCACGATGCACCCAGTCGATCGGTGTTTCGTCGCCATGCTCGACAACCAAGTCCCTGGCGTACTTGGAGACCGGGTTGTACGGATCGTCCATGATCTCGCTGCCAGCAACGATCGGCATCCACTCATCGAGCAGGCCAGTCAACGAACGGATCATGCGGGTCTTGGCCTGACCCCGCTCGCCGAGGAACACCACATCGTGGCCTGCGAGCAGTGCGTTTTCGAGCTGCGGCATCACTGTATTTTCGTAGCCCTGCACACCGTCGAAAAGCGGTTCGCCGGCCATGACCTTGGCGATTGCGTGCTCGCGCACTTCCTGCTTGACGGGTCGCGACACCCATCCAGAAGCCTGGAGTTCGCCGAGTGTCGTCGCGCGATCGTTCGTCTCGTCTGCCATTCGCCGAACCTACCGCGCCCGCACCGTCCATGTTCATGCGAGCCAGCATCCCCCGAAATCCGTCTCTGCCTCGGGAGCCGCAACGGAGAATGCGACTATCGAGGCCGGTCGCTACGGGCGTACGCTCAAGGGCATGGCCTCCGCTTCCGTTGACCGCTGGAACGCGACGCGGCGCGAACTCACCGGCCACTGGGTCGCTACTGAAGCCAACGACGACATTCGCCGGTACGGCATTGGACTCGAATCCGATGATCAGAACTGGGAACCGGTCAAGGTCCCCGGACACTGGCGCGACGCCGACAAGTTCGCCGCCAGCGATGGTCCGGTTATGTACCGACATCGCTTCTCGGCCGCCGCGCCGGCCGACGGAGCGCGCCGCTGGATCACACTCGACGGCATCTTTTACCAGGCTGACGTCTGGCTCGATGGCGCCTACCTCGGCGACCCCGAGGGCTACTTCTTCCCGCACACCTTCGACATCACTGCACTCTCGAAGCTCGACGAGCAGCATGTCCTCGCCGTCGAGGTCACCTGTGCGCCTCATTCAGGCGCGAATAACCGGAGCAACATCACCGGAGTCTTCCAACACTGGGACGGTCTTGATCGCCACTGGAATCCCGGCGGCATCTGGCGACCCGTCCACGTGTACGACACCGGCCCGGTCCGCATTGAGCGGCTCCGCGTCCTGTGCCGCGATGCTGACGATCGGCGAGCCCATGTCCGCCTGTCGTCGCACCTCGACAGTGATGTCCAACGCACCGTCACCGTCCGGACCCTGGTCGACGGCAACGTACACGACGAACAAGACCACGTCCTTGCCTCAGGCGAAAACCAGATCGAGTGGAACATCGACATCTCCGAGCCGGCCCTCTGGTGGCCCCACGCACTTGGCGAACAACCGCTCACCGTCATCGCTGTTGAGGTCGTTGTCACCCCCGACACATCCGATGCTGCGCCCGAGGTCAGCGACCGACGGGAACGCCGCACGGGGCTGCGCCAAGTGTCCTGGGATAAGTGGATCTGCTCGATCAACGGCGAGCAACTCTTCCTGAAAGGCGCCAACTTGTTGCCGACCCGTGCTGGACTGGCCAACGCCGACGACGGCAGCGTCCGACGCGACCTCGAACTGGCCGTCGAGCTCGGCCTCGACGCGGTGCGTGTACATGGGCACATCGCGAGCCGGGCGGTGTACCGAGCGGCCGACGAGCTCGGTGTATTGATACTCCAGGACTTCCCACTGCAGTGGGGCCATGCCCGATCAGTACGCGGGCAAGCCGTCGGTCAGGCCAAAGCCGCCGTTGACGCGCTCGGTCATCACCCGTCGATTATCCAGTGGACAGCCCACAACGACCCGGCTGCCACGACGGGCGCCGACCGCTCCGACTGGAAGAAACGCACGCGCAATGTGCTTGCACAGCAGCTGCCATCGTGGAATAAATCCGTGCTCGATCGCTGGGTCAAGCGATCGTTCGAAAAAGCCGACTCCAGCCGCGAAACAGTCGCTCACTCCGGAGTACTTCCCCACTTCCCACAGCTCAGCGGCACCGATACGCACCTGTGGTTCGGTTGGCACCGGGGCAAAGCCGAAGATCTCGCACGCTACGCCTCGCGAGTCCCGCGGCTCGTGCGCTTCGTCTCAGAATTCGGCGCACACGCACCGCCGCACACGGCGCCCTTCATCGAAGAGCAACTCCGCACTCACGACTGGCCCGATCTTGACTGGGAGCGTCTCGGCGTCCAGTACGGCTACCAGCGCGACGAGTTCGAGCGGCTGTTCCCACCCGAGTCATTCGAGTCGTACGAGCAATGGCGCGATGCGACCCAGCGCTATCAATCGCATGTACTAAAGACGCAGATCGAAACGCTGCGCCGGTTGAAATACCGGCCATCAGGCGGCTTCTGCTTCTACGCACTCGCCGATCCTGCGCCCGTCATCTCCGCGAGCATCCTCGATCACGAACGCATCCCAAAAGATGCATTCGCCGTCGTGCAGGCCGCATGTGCGCCCGTCCTCGTCGTAGCCGAACACCCGCCGGAGTGGATCAACGAGGGCGACCAGATGAAACTCGATGTGCATCTGATCAACGATCTTCGTGAGCCGATCGACTTCGCCGTGGTCGACGCCATTGCCTCGTGGGCAGGTGGCGAGCAACGCTGGCGCTTCGGTGGCCCCGTCGGCGCCGATGACGTCGTCAAGGTAGGCACGATCGACCTGACCGTGCCCGACACGCTCGGTGAACTTGCGATCAAACTCACGATGACGGCAGGCGACACCATCAGCCACAACCGTTACACCACCGCCGTCACGCTCCCCTAAACGCAGCCCGAAAAGTGACGAAAGCGGTTCTGACGGAAGCTGCTGACTAGCGAGAAAGAGCCTTGCGGTTCTTGAACTTCGACCTCGCGTAATCAGCATTCATTGTAGCGATGTTGTCGATCGAGATCTCCTTCGGGCAGGCTGCCTCGCACTCGCCGTGGTTGGTGCAGGAACCGAAGTGGGAATCCATCTCCTCGACCATGGCCTCGGTGCGCTTGTACCGCTCAGCCTGACCCTGCGGGAGCAAGTTCAGGTGCGCAATCTTTGCACCAGTAAAAAGGCTCGCTGCGCCGTTCGGGCAAGCTGCTACGCAGGCACCGCAACCAATGCATGCCGCCGCATCCATCGACGCGTCAGCAACCGGCTTCGGAATTTGAATCAGGTTCGCGTCAGGCGCTCCGCCGGTTGGCGCAGTGATGTAGCCGCCAGCTTCGATAATACGGTCAAACGGCGAACGGTCGACCATGAGGTCTTTAATGATCGGAAACGCCGACGCACGCCACGGCTCGATCACTATCTCCGCGCCAGACTCAAACTGTCGCATGTGAAGCTGACAGCTTGCTGTGCCGCGCTGGGGGCCATGCGCCTGGCCGTCGATCATCAGCGAGCAGGTGCCGCAGATACCTTCGCGGCAGTCGTGGTCGAAAACCACCGCTTCTTTGCCTTCTTCGATGAGGCGTTCGTTCAAGATGTCGAGCATCTCAAGGAATGATGCTTCGTCGCTGATCTCGGGGATCTGATGGCTTTCAAAGCGGCCCTGCGAATCGGGACCGTCTTGGCGCCAGATCTTTAGGTTGATGTTGGAGAGGTTGCTCACGTGATGTCTCTTACTTCTCAGATGCGATTCAGATGATGGGACGGCAGCGATTACTTGTACGAACGGGTGGCAAATTGCACAACTTCGTATTCAAGCTTTTCGCGATGTTCGATCGGCTCGGATGGGTTGCCACTCCACTCCCATGCCGTGACGTGTGCGAAGTCGTCGTCGTCGCGAAGCGCCTCGCCATCGTCGGTCTGGTGCTCGGAACGGAAGTGACCGCCGCAGCTTTCTTCACGGGTGAGTGCGTCCTGGCACATCAGGATGCCGAGTTCGAAGAAATCGTCGACTCGTGCTGCCTTCTCAAGCGTCTGGTTCAGGCTGGTTCCTGTGCCCGTGACACGGAGGTCTTTCTTGAACTCAGCGTGCAATGCCGGGATCTCAGCGAGTGCCTTCTCAAGACCGACCTGGCTGCGATCCATGCCGCAGTAATCCCAGATGATCCGGCCGAGCTCACGGTGAAAGTGGTCGGGACCCTTTGTTCCACCGATGTCAAGGTAGCCCTGGAAACGATCTCGCGCCGCTTGTTCGGCCGTGACGAAGGCATCGTGAGTTGTGTCCGGGATCGGCTTGTTGAGCAAGTCGGACAGGTACGGCGCAATGGTGTACGGGAGCACGAAGTAGCCATCGGAGAGGCCTTGCATCAGCGCTGACGCACCAAGCCGGTTCGCCCCGTGATCGGAGAAGTTCGCTTCGCCAATACAGAACAGGCCGGGAATCGTCGTCTGTAGTTCGTAGTCGACCCACAGCCCACCCATCGTGTAGTGGCTGGCCGGGTAGATACGCATGGGTGACTCGCGTGGGTCTTCACCGGTGATCCGCTCGTACATCTCAAACAAGTTCGAGTAGCGCTCGACAATGGTGTCGAGGCCAAGTCGGTTGATCGACTCGGCGAAGTCGAGGTACACACCATTTTTCAGCGGGCCAACGCCCTGGCCAGCGTCGACAACGCGCTTGGCAGCTCGCGACGACACGTCACGTGGTGCCAGGTTGCCAAAGCTTGGATAGATCCGCTCGAGGTAGTAGTCGCGCTCGTCTTCGGGGATCTGCGCCGCGATGCGGGTCTCGTCCGGATCTTTCGGGACCCAGATGCGGCCGTCGTTGCGGAGCGACTCTGACATGAGCGTGAGCTTCGACTGGAAGTCGTCGGCCTGCGGGATACACGTTGGGTGGATCTGCGTGTAGCTCGGGTTTGCAAACGCTGCACCGCGGCGATGGGCTCGCCATGCTGCGGTCACATTGCACGCCATGGCGTTGGTCGACAGGTAGAAAGCGTTGCCGTAACCGCCGGTGGCGAGCACGACAGCGTGACCTGCGTGCGACTGGACCTCGCCGTTCATCAGATCGCGGGTAACGATGCCAGCGCATTTGTCATCGACCGTGACGACGTCAACCAACTCAATCCGATTCCAGAGCTTGACGTTGCCCAAGCCGATTTGGCGGGCGAGCTGCTGGTAGGCACCGATCAACAACTGCTGGCCGGTCTGGCCGCGTGCGTAGAACGTACGGCTGACCTGGGCCCCACCAAACGAACGGTTAGCGAGGAGACCGCCGTACTCACGTGCAAAGGGCACCCCCTGGGCGACCATCTGGTCGATGATCTTGACCGACACTTCAGCCAGGCGGTGAACGTTGGCCTCGCGGGCACGAAAGTCGCCGCCCTTAACGGTGTCGTAAAACAGACGATGAACGCTGTCGCCGTCGCCCTGATAGTTCTTCGCCGCGTTGATCCCACCCTGTGCTGCAATCGAGTGAGCGCGCCGGGGAGAGTCGTGGAATGTGAACGCCTCGACCTCGTAGCCAAGTTCGCCAAACGATGCTGCCGCCGATGCGCCGGCAAGCCCCGTTCCCACCACGAGGATCTTGAACTTGCGCTTGTTGGCCGGGTTGACCAACTTCTGGTTGGCAAGATAGTTATTCCACTTGTCGGCCATCGGGCCGTCAGGAATTTTGGAGTCGAGAGTGATGGTCATTCGCTATGTCCTTCCTGTTCGACGCAGCAGGTGATCGCGTCGGGGTCGAATTCGATGATGCCGGCGAGCGTGGCGATCGGGAACGACACGTTGCCGACGACGATGATCGTGGCCACACCGGCAGCGGCACCCTTGCGCCAGTTGTTGAATCGGGGGTTATTTGCACCGACGGACTGGAAAAGCGACCAGGTGCCATGGAACAGGTGGATGCCGAGCGCAATATTCGCCACGATGTACAAAATCGCGACGGGGATGCGACTGAGCGATGCGTCGAGGTTGCGGTAAACGGCGCCATGAACGAATTCCGGGTTGACCCAGCCCCAGGTGAGGTCGGCGAGGTGCCAGGCAATAAAGGTCAAGACAATGACCCCGGTCCAGCGCATCGAGCGGCTCGCAAAGTTGGCGACCTGATAGTCACGCGCCGACTGGTACTTCACCGAGCGGGCCTTGCGGTTGAGTTGGGTGAGCGACCATGCGGCGTGCAGGTGGAGCACAAGTGCCCCGATCAGACCAAGACGCAGCAGCCACAGCGCATAGCCGTGCGGCAGGATTGGCACGAGAAGTTCACGGAGGAACTCTCCGTACACGTCGATGTCGTATATCTGCTCGCCGCCCTCGGTGATCACTCCCAAGTAAGCCTTGAGGTTGCCGATCATGTGCGACAGGACGAACCCGATGCCCACGAGGCCGGTGATCGCCATGACGTACTTCTTGCCAACCGCCGTGCCATAGAGGTCGAGCAGGAATGGTTTTCTCTTTGCCGCGTTCGCCTTCAAGGCGGTGCCCGTTACGGGGCCACGGCTCAACGTTTGTGCCATTGCACCAAAGATACTCCCCCGCGCCGGGCTGCGACCCAATCCACCTCGTACCAATTCCCGTGACGACCGTCGCAAGGTCGATCGGCAGGCAGCCGTTTCGACGCCTCCTCCGCGCGGCGCGGCGGGCGTAGAAACCGATGAGTTGGGATTATCCTTGCCGACCGGCCATCATGGTCTGGTTGCTTGTGCGTCTGCGCACAAGCACGTCCGGCTACCCAACTTGCCCAGGAGGCATTACCCCGTGGGATCAATTCCATATCTCGCAGCACTGTCGGCCATAGCGGCCCTCGGTATTGCGTTCTTCTATTACAAATCAGTCGAGAAAGAGTCGCCCGGAGACGAGCGAATGGTTTTCTTGATGACCGAGATCCAGAAGGGCGCTAAGGCGTTCCTCCAGGCCGAATACAAGTGGGTCAGTGTTTTTGCTGTCGCCATGGCGGTGCTGCTGGCAGTCGTCATTGCACCGCTTGCCTCAGTCACCTACCTGCTCGGAGCAATCCTCTCCTCAGCAGCCGGTTACGCCGGCATGACGGTGGCCACGATGGCCAACGCCCGCACCACCGAAGCTGCGAAGCAAGGGCCCGGCAAGGCACTTCCCGTCGCTTTCCGCGGCGGCGCCGTTATGGGCTTCTCCGTTGCCGGCCTCGCGCTGCTCGGCCTCATGACCACCTACATCGTGTTTGTCACACTCCTTGAGGTCGACCAAGCATTCGAGATCGTCACGGCCTACGGCCTCGGCGCATCAACGATTGCCCTCTTCTCCCGCGTTGGCGGCGGCATCTTCACTAAGGCCGCTGACGTAGGCGCTGACCTCGTCGGCAAGGTCGAGGCCGGGATCCCCGAAGACGACCCCCGCAACCCAGCCACCATTGCCGACAACGTCGGTGACAATGTCGGCGACGTCGCCGGCATGGGCGCCGACCTGTTCGAGTCGTACGCCGGCTCGATCATCGCACCAATCTCACTCGTCGCATTCGCTGGAGCAATTGGCGCCGAGCAGGCTGGCGCTGTCGGCAACATCGAGTTCTTCGTGTTCCCGATGTTCGTTGCCTTCATCGGCATGGTCGCTTCCATCTTCGGGTCCTTCCTGATCAAGGGTGGAACCTCGACAGACTCGAAATCCCTCAGCAAGGCACTGCACCTCGGCACAAACGTTGCCATGGCAATCACCGCCGTCGGCGTCCTCGCAGGCTCGTACTGGATCTTTGGGGACTCCGACAAGCCGTGGGGCCTCGCCGTCTCGGTCATCGGTGGCCTGGTCATCGGCTGGGCGCTTGGCAAGACCGCCGAGTACTACACCTCGGATCATTACAAGCCCGTCAAAGACATCGGCCAGCAGACTGAGACCGGTCCAGCCACAACAATTCTCAAGGGCATCAGCATCGGCATGCAGTCAGTTGCGGCTTCAGTCGCTCTGATCCTTGCAGGTGTCGGCGTTGCGTACTGGGGTGGCCAGCAGACATTTGACGGCGAAATCGGCGGCCTCTACGGCATCGCCGTTGCCGCCATCGGGATGCTTGCAACGACCGGCATCGTCGTCTCCGTCGATGCCTACGGCCCAATCGCCGACAATGCCGGCGGCATCGCCGAAATGGCCGATCTGGATCCGTCCGTCCGTGAAGTCACCGATGCCCTCGACTCACTCGGCAACACCACAGCCGCCATCGCCAAGGGTTTCGCTGTTGGGTCGGCTGCACTGACCGCACTCGCGCTCTTCAAGAGCTTCGAGTTCGCCATCGCAACAGCCTCTGACGGCGCGACCGTGCTCAATCTTGACATCGGCGAGGTCGACGTGTTCTCCGGCCTCTTCATCGGTGCAGCACTGCCGTTCCTGTTCGCCGCACTCACGATCGACGCCGTCGGTCGCGCCGCAGCGAAGATGATCGAAGAAGTGCGTCGCCAGTTCCGCGAAATCCCGGGCCTGCGTGAAGGGGTCCCCGGCGTCATTCCAGACTCGGCTCGCTGTGTCGCCATCTCCACCGAGGCCTCACTCAAGGAGATGATCCTTCCGGGTGCCCTCGCCGTGGTCGTGCCGCTCGTCGTCGGATTCATCAGCGTTGACGCTCTCGGCGGCCTGCTCGCCGGATCACTCGTCACGGGCTTCGCCCTGGCCATCTTCATGGCAAATGCCGGCGGCGCCTGGGACAACGCAAAGAAGTACATTGAAGCTGGCGCTCATGGTGGCAAGGGCTCCGAGCAGCACAAAGCTGCCGTTGTCGGTGACACCGTTGGCGACCCATTCAAGGACACTTCAGGGCCGTCGATGAACATCCTGCTGAAGGTCATGACGATCGTCAGCCTGGTGTTCGCATCAGCCTTCGTCTAATCAGCACCTGAACAACTGAGCGTGAGGGCGGGCCTTCGGGCCCGCCCT
>JBLIMF010000090.1:0-10264 GCA_047638615.1 Gammaproteobacteria bacterium | reverse complement strand
CGACGGGTCGCGATGTGGCACTGCACCGTGTCGACCATGACGGCTGGTCGGTCGAGGCGCGCCGTGCGCCGCTCGGCGTCGTTGGTTTCGTGTTCGAAGGTCGACCGAACGTCTTTGCCGACGCCTGTGGTGTGGTGCGGACTGGCAACGCCGTCGTGTTCCGCATCGGTTCTGATGCACTGGGCACGGCACGAGCAATCGTCAAACATGCCCTCGAACCTGCACTCGACGAAGCAGGGCTACCGAGCGGCCTGGTCCAACTTGTCGACTCGGCCGCACACGCTGCTGGCCACGCACTGTTCAGCGACCAGCGCCTTGCGCTCGCTGTTGCACGGGGATCTGGCGCTGCCGTTGCCCAGCTCGGCGCCGTGGCCACTCAGTCCGGCGTGCCGGTCAGCTTGCACGGTACCGGTGGCGCGTGGGTGGTCGCTGGTGAATCAGCAGTCGCAGCACAACTGACAGCCGTCGTCACGCATTCGCTCGACCGTAAGGTCTGCAACACGCTCAACGTTTGTGCCATCCCCGCTTCCCGGGCAGCCGATTTGGTGCCTGCTCTCCTTGCCGGCCTTGTTGCCGCAGGATTGGCCCGCGGTACTTCGGCACGGATCCACGTCGTGGCTGGGTCCGAGGTGCACGTTCCTGCCGAGTGCTTCGAGCAGCGCGTTGTGATCGACCGAGCTGATGGATTGCACGACGAGCCGTTCGCCTCGACCCTCGACGAAGCCGAACTGGCGACGGAGTGGGAGTGGGAGAACTCACCTGAAGTCACGCTGGTCGTTACCGACGACGTCAGCGCAGCAGTGGTGTTGTGCAACAGGTACAGCCCACACTTCGCCGTCTCGATGGTCAGCAACGATCAGACTGAGCACGACGACTTCTATGCAGCGGTCGACGCCCCGTTCGTTGGCAACGGGTTCACCCGCTGGGTTGACGGTCAATATGCGTTGAATGCGCCCGAACTTGGCCTGTCGAACTGGCAGGGCGGGCGCATGCTCGGCCGTGGCGCAATCCTGTCGGGTGACTCGGTCCATACGGTGCGCTATCGGGCGACGGTGAACGACCACACAACCCACCGGTAGCCGCGCTGGCAGGAACTTGGCGTGGGGGTACGGTTTGATCCATGTGGCGAACGGCAGTGCTGATGGTTGCCGGGCTGCTCGTCGCCACGGCGTGTGTTGCCGATGCCGGTGTCACCACTGAGCGGGCCGATCCGATCTCGGCTCCGGGGTTTGAGTCGACCGACGCATTCCCCAACGATGCAGAAGTCGCCACGACCGACGGCCGTGAAGCCGACGAGCCGCCGCCGGCATCAACCGTGTCGGCCCAGACCGCACCCACATCGCCAGAGACCACGACCGTTTCAGAGAGTCGGGGTAGCGAGTCGGCCGACACCGGGCTTGCCGATCGACTGTTTCCTGATCTTGGAGCGCCCGCGGTTGACGTCGTCTCGTATTTGGTCAAGCTCGACGTCAACGTCGACGTCGGAAGCTTCGATGCCGTGGTCGACGTCATTGCAGACGTCGATATCTCTGTCCGGCAGATGGCTCTCGATGCGGCAGGATTCACGGTTGACTTGGTGCAAATTGACGGTGAGGCCGCACCATTCGACCAACTCGGCGACGAACTGATCATCGAGCTGCCGGCTGATTCTGACCGTCGGGTGAATGCCACGATTACCTACTCGGCAGCGCCTGAAGAGGCGTTCTCAGTGGTGGGGTTACCTGCCGGCTGGTTCCAGACCGACGCCGGCTCCTACGTACTCAACGAGCCTGATGGCGCCCGTCGATGGTTGCCCTCGAACGACCATCCGAGTGATAAGGCGATGTGGCGATTCGAGATCACGGTGCCCGATGGCATCACGGTGTCGGCCAACGGTGATCTTGTTCAAGCGGGACAGTTGGGCGAGCCGTGGATTTGGCAGATGTCTGAGGAGATGCCGACTTATCTCGTGCACCTCGTGATTGGCGCTTATGACGTCGTCGATGGTGGGGTGCTCACCTCGGCCGATGGTGACGACATCGAATTGACTCACCTCGTTCCCGCCGGCGAGCAGCCCGAGTTTCAACGATTCATCGATGAGACGCCGAAGCAGTTCGACTTCTTTGAGGAACGATTTGGGCCGTATCCACTCGACGACTACGGCCTTGCCTTCGTCGACAGCGTTCCCGGTCTTGCGATGGAAACGCAGGGGCGGTCGCTCTTCAGTCGGTTCGACTTCCAGGAATCTGACTCCGGTGGAGACGCGTTGCAGATCAACTACCTGCAACAGCTGCTGCTCGCCCACGAACTGGCGCATCAGTGGTTTGGCAATGCCGTGAGCCCTGCAAGGTGGTCTGATATCTGGCTGAATGAAAGCTTCGCAACGTATGCGCAGTTCCTGTGGCTCGACGAGATCGGCCGCATCGATCTCGATAGCGAGATGAGTCAGTTACTGCGGGCACGCCAGAGCGGCGACGTCGCCACGGGAACGCCTACCGTCGAGAGCATGTTCGGGTTCGAGAGCTACGACGGCGGATCAGTTGTGGTTCACGCGCTGCGGCTCGAGGTCGGTGACGATTTCTTTTTCGATCTGCTCGCCGACTGGATTAAGTCGAACAACGGAACGTCACAGACCAGCGAAGCGTTCATCTCGCTGGCACAAGACCTGACAGGCGCCGACCTCGGCGAATTCTTTGACACCTGGCTGTACGCGACGAGCCTGCCCGCCGAGTTCCCGCAACGCTGACATTTACTCGGTGTACTCGTGCTCTGGCCCAGGGTAGACGCCGGATTCGACTTCCTCGCGGAACGTGCGGGTCGCATCGAGCAAGGTCTCGCGGATGTTGGCGTATTGCTTGACAAAGCGCGGGAGCCGACCGCTACCGAAGCCGGCCCAGTCGGTCCAGACCATCAACTGGCCGTCGCAGTGCGGCCCGGCCCCGACCGAGATGGTCGGGATCGTCAGCTCCTTGGTGATCTGGCCGGCGATCTCTGATGGAACCATTTCGAGAACGACAGCGAATGCGCCAGCGTTTTCTACGGCGTGGGCATCGGTCAGCAATTCGGCTGCGCTCTCTCCACGGCCCTGAATGATGTGCCCCCCAAGACCGTGCTCGCTCTGCGGCGTGAATCCGATGTGCGCCATCACCGGAATGCCAGCATCGACAATCCGCTCGATTTGCGGTGCGCTGCGAAGACCACCTTCGAGCTTGACTGCCTGGCAGCCGGTTTCTTTCATGAAGCGGATTGCAGTTTCGAGGGCCTGACGTCGGCCATTTTCGTACGAACCGAATGGCATGTCGCCGATGACAAGGGCTCGGCTTGCACCGCGCACAACCGCTGCAGTCAAGGGGATGAGTTCGTCGAGGGTGACAGGAATCGTCGTGTCGTACCCGAACACGGTGTTGCCAGCGGAGTCGCCGACGAGGAGAAAATCGACGCCTGCCTCGTCGAAGATCGATGCTGACAGGAAGTCATAGCTCGTGAGACCGGTGATCTTGACCCCGTTCTCTTTGGCGCGCTTGAAGTGGCGTGTCCGCACTTGTTTGAGCGCCGGGTCACTGGTGCCGCCGCCGTATGGTCGTTGCTCATCAATCACCTTGCCGATGCTAGGCGGTGGGGTGCCGTGCCGGACTCATATCAGTCGGGTCATGGCCTACGCTGGGGTACTCGCCGCTGGCGATTCGCGATGACTGACTTTCCACCACCCACGGGTCCGCCCGTCACCTCCGGCGCGTGGGCCAATCCCAGCCCGATGTTCGCTCCAAAGCGCGAGCCGCATGCGACGCTGCCGATTAACGCGGCGGTCGGCGCGGTTGTTGTTCTCGTCCTCTCGCTGCTCGCATCGAAGTACGTCCTCGATTCGCTCCTTCAGTTCGAGTGGCCGGTCGTCGCGTACGTTGCACTGCTTGGCCTCGTTGGATACGGCCCATCACTGATCTGGTGCAAGTACGCCAGCCGCCGCTGGGGTACCGGCAAGTTTTTCGACGACGTCGGGCTGAAACCGGAGTGGTCCGACCTCGGCTGGGGGCCTCTGGTCTGGCTCGTTGCGATTGGAACGCAGGTCGCGATTGGCGCCTTGGTGCTCGCATTTGGGGTGCCGCTCTCGAATAACACTGACGGGATCAGCGAGCTCACCGCAGATCGCACCTACATCGTGTCGCTCGTGATCACTGCCGTGATTGCCGCGCCTTTTGTCGAAGAAATCGTGTTCCGCGGCGTCGTCATGCGTGGGCTGCGCAGCAGATTGTCTGCGGTGCCGACCGTGATTCTGCAGGGCGTGCTGTTTGGTGTGGCGCACATCGATCCGGTCCGCGGTGCAGGGAACATCGGCTTGGCGGTCATTCTCTCAGGCGTCGGGGTCGCATTCGGTGGCGCTGCCTACCTACTCCGGCGGATCGGCCCGACCATCGTGGCCCATGCAATTTTCAACGGCGTTGTGCTCCTGCTCGTCATCACGGGAGTCGCTGACCGCCTCCAGGGCTGACTTCGCTAAGTACTCGGGAAGAGTTCGCGGTTGTCGATCAGACGGATGTCGCCAAACCACACTGCAGTCGCAATGCGTGCGGCGCCGGGGGAGCGGTGCGCGAGGGTGAGGTTGTCGATCTCTTCGAGGGTTGTTGTATCGAAGACGGAGGTGTACTCGTGCCGGGCGAGTGGTTCCTCAGCGACGACGGCGCGGGCTGCAGCCACGATTGCTTCAACGATGTCGGTGTCGCGTGCAGCCCGAAGTGCCGCGTCGAGCGAATGGGGTACGGCGATCGCAGCGACGCGCTGATCGGCAGAAAGGCGGAGGTTGCGGCTTGACTGGGCAACTCCATCGGCGTCGCGCACGATTGGATGACCGATAATCTCGACGCCGAATCCGAAGTCGGCAACCATTTGCGTGATGATCCGCAACTGCTGGTAATCCTTCTGTCCGAAGATCGCAATGTGCGGCCGGACCGCCCCAAGCAGTTTGGCGACGACGGTGACGACCCCTTCGAAGTGGCCGGGCCGATTGGGGCCTTCCATCACGTCGCCGAGCGGGCCGGGAACGATGCGTGTCTGGAAGCCCGGTGGGTACATCGCCCGGGCGGTCGGGGCGAACACGACCGCCACGCCGGCAGCAGCACAGACAGCGACATCGTTGTCGATCGGACGCGGGTAGCCGTCGAAGTCGGCGGACTCGTTGAACTGCAACGGATTGACAAAAATCGACACGACCACGAGATCGGCGCGGCGCGTTGCATCGGCAATGAGCGCAACGTGGCCGCTGTGGAGCGCGCCCATCGTGGGTACGAACCCAATGGTTTTGCCTGCCGAGCGCTGCTCGTTAGCCCAGTCACGCATGTCAGCAAGGCCGGAAAACGTGATCATCGGCTGGAACGGTAGACCGATGGGCACACATCAGAGTAGGCAAGTGCCTCCCCGATCGTCGATGCCTCCAAGACGGCGTGTGTGCAGGCCGCTGCGAATGTGTCGGATGCAGCCTTGAGTATGACGTTGAGGGCAAGGTGCCGACCGGTATTGGGGAGTTCGGTGTCACCGACGGCGAGGCCGAAGATCGTGTCGCCATCGGTCATTGAATGCGCCGGCCGCACGGCCCGGGCGAGGCCGTCGTGGGCGACTGAGGCCATCTTCGACGCCTCTGCCTTGGTAAGCCGCGCTGATGTGGCAACGACGCCGATTGTCGTGTTCAAGTTGAGTGCGGCCTGGCCGGTCAGTGCAGCGATAAGCGCACGTCGTTCGTCCGCTCGCGGCCGACGGAGTCGGACCCCACTCGGCTCCCAGGGAAGCCCGGTTGTCGGATCGATGACCGAGCCGTTTGGATTCGTCACGGCGAGGGCACCGACGGTGACGTCGACCTCGCTCTCGGGAAGCCGCACTGTTCTGGAAGCCGTGCCAACGCCTCCTTGCAGCCCTCCGGCGCGGGCGCCTGCCCCAGCGCCGACTGATCCCCAACGCTGCTGTAAGCGCCGCGCGTTGCTCGCTGCCTTGACACCAAATGTGGCATCGGGTCGATTGGCTGGCGAACCGCCACGGCCGATGTCAAAGATCACTGCAGCGGGCACGACCGGCACGACCTGTGGCGTTCCCTTCATGTTCCCGATCGGGAACCCGAGGCCTCGACCCTCGAGCCATTCCATCACGCCGTGCGCTGCAGCGAGGCCGTAGGCGCTGCCGCCGGTGAGGCAAATGCCGTGGATCTCCTGGATCAGGTTTTGCGGGTTGATGGCATCAGTTTCTCGAGTCCCAGGCCCACCGCCCCGAACGTCGACGCCAGGGGCCGCGCCTGATTCGACGATGATGGCAGTCGTGCCAGTTTGCCAACCGTGGCCCGTGCGCTGATGGTGCCCGACGGTGACGCCGGGAACGTCGGTGATCGAACCGAATGGGAGGTCGAGCATCAGTGCCACAGCTGGCGAATGGTGGACTCTGGGTCGCTCGCGACGCCGGCATCGGTACCGAAGATCTGTGTGCTGCGGTGATCCTCGTCGTACTCGCGCCACTGTGGTTCACCGCTTCGGGCGAAGCCGATCAGTGCCTCGCTGAAGTGCTCAGCGACGTCTTGAGCCGGATCATTGCCGAGGAACATCGGCACACCTGGTTGCCCAAGGTTGTCGAAGATGTACGGAATGTCGCCCCCATGGCAGCTGCCGAGGGCACCGCCGAACGCGGTTGATCGGGCATCGAAGAGATACATCCAAGTGGCTGCTGCCCGGTCGGCGGCGAGTTGCTGCGCTGGTACACGAAACATCTCATCGGTCTGCATCGCGGAGATCAACTGGCTTGGATTGGTGTCGGGTCGCAGCCGGCGGTACTCGGCAACCGCTTCGTCAGATGTGGCACCGAACCGCTTGGAGAACTGGCGGTCGACCTCTGCATCGGTCCAGCCAGCACGTGACGGATCGAAGGTGGTGAACAGCAACATCTCGTCACGGGTCGTGCCGATGACGAGCGGTCGCGGATCCGCTGCAGCGACGTCGAGGATTGGTTCGGGAATGCTCGCGCAGCCTTCGGTGGGACTGAAGTTCTTGAGCCCGGCGCCGCTGAGCGGCATGCGGTTCTGCGCATCGAGGATGTCGTCGAGTGGTGCGGCCTTCGCTGCCTCAAGCGAGTCGGCGCCGAGGAGGTCCAAGAATGTGCGCTGGTACTCGGCAGCCTGCTCTGACGTCCTGAGCTGAAGGATCGACGGGCTCATGGCCCAAGCCCGATGGAAGAGCCCATCGGCGGCCGGTGTTGCATACAGCGCCACGATGCCCGCCCCACCGGCTGACTCGCCGAAGACCGTCACGTTGCTTGGGTCGCCACCGAAATCGGCAATGTGGCGTTGAATCCAGCGCAATGCAGACACTTTGTCAAGGGTTCCGCAGTTCGTGTCACCGAGGTAGCCGAGGGCACCGAGGCGGTAGTTGATTGTGACCACCACGACGTCGCCACGCTCGACGAGTGCAGCACCGTCGTACCAGGCCATGTGCGCCGTGCCGTTGGTGAAGGCGCCGCCATGGATCCAGACAAGAACAGGTCGGGCCCCGTTGTCACGTGCAGGTGTAAAGACGTTGAGCTGCAGGCAGTCTTCGTCTATGGGCGGCGGGTTGCCGCCCATCATCTGGTCGAGCGCTCCGGCGACCTGCGGGGCGCGCACCGGGCTCTGCGTCGATGAGCCGCTGTACGCAATGTCGATCGGTTGGTGAAACCGCTCGGCCGTTGCGTACGCGATGCCGATGTGTTGTTCGCTGTCAGTCACAGTTCGTTCCATTCGCCGTCGATCCACTGCTGGCGCAGTTTGAACTTTTGAATCTTGCCCGATCCGGTGAACGGAAACTCATCGACGGCAAACCATTGGCGCGGTGTCTTGTGTGGTGCGAGATGCTCACGCAGGTAGCCGAACAACTGCTGCTTGTCGACGGTCGTGCCTGGTGCTGGTCGGATGAAGGCGCCGACCGTCTCGCCCCAGTTGTCATCGGGCAGGCCGACGACCGCCACCTCGCTGATTGCGTCATGAGCAAATAGGAGCTCCTCGAGTTCTTTGGGATAAATGTTCTCCCCGCCGCGAATGATCATGTCTTTGAGGCGTCCCTCGACGGTGCAGTAGCCGCGCTCGTCCATTGCGGCGAGATCGCCGGTGTGGAGCCAGCCGTCGGCGTCGATGGTCTCGGTGGTCGCATCTGGCATCTCGAAGTACTCGTGCATGACGTGGTATCCGCGAGTCAAGTACTCGCCGACCTCGCCAATCGGCAGGGTCTCGCCCGACTCGGGATCGACGATCCGCACCTCGACGTTCGGCATCGGCGGACCAATGGTGCCAGCTTTGTCTTCGATCGTGTCGGTCGGTCGCGTCATCGATGCGACCGGTGAGCACTCGGTCTGACCGAAGACGATTGTGAATGGAGCACCGAGCTGTTCTTCGAAGGTGCGGACGAGGTGTTCGGGAACGAGTGAGCCGCCCGAGCAGAGAGCTTTGAGCGATGAAAGGTCGGCATCGGCGAAGTCGGAATGTTCGAGGATGGCGACGAGCATGGTCGGAACGCCGAGCATCGTGTTCGACTCGTAGGTCTGCGACAATTCGATGACAAGGCCGGGTTCGAACTCTCGAACGAGCACCTGTGTGAGGTGTTTCGACACACAGCCGAGGACACCCAGCGCACTGCCGCCCGTGTGGAACAGGGGCATGGTCTGGACGTACACATCGCCATCGGCGACGCCGAGCCGATCGACAACATGATGTCCATTGTTAACAAGCCCACGGTGGTGGAGCAGCGCACCCTTCGGAAATCCAGTGGTGCCCGATGTGTATTGCAACATCACGGGGTCGGTCGAAGCGACCTGTGGGAGATCGCCGGTGAACTGGTCGGCTCCGGTGAGGAAATTGTCCCAGTTGTCGAAGCTGATGATGTCTTGAAGCTCGTGGCATTCGGACTGGACGTCTTGGGCCGTGGCGAGCATTGCATTGCCGCGATGTGATGGCACGACGAACACTGCCCTGGCCTTTGACTGTGTGAGCACGTAGTGCAACTCGTGTCGCTGGAACGCAGGGTTGACGGTGACAATCACCATGCCGGCCAGCGCGCAGCCGAACTCAAGGAGCTCCCACTCGGGAATGTTGTGCGCCCAGATGGCGATGTGGCTTCCTGGCTCGAACCGGTGGAGAAGCGCCCGAGCTGTGCGTTCGGATTGAGCGAGCAATTCGGCGTAGGTCCACTGACGACGGACCACCCCGTCAGCGAGCGGAATACCTTCGATCAACGCGAGCTGATCGGGTGCCGCTGCGGCGGCTGCGCGGAGCAGGTCGCCAATCGTGAGATCTCGGACCGGAGGTGTGGGTTCCCCGATGGCGTGTGAAGTCGTGAGTGGAACTGGCTCCGTCATTTCGCCAGAGTACGCAGTGGGGCAGGGGCGCCGACGAGCTTGCCGCGTCGGCCCCTCGCCCAGGGTCGGTCAATGGCAACGTGGAGGACACTCCGGACGCTCGCTGGGCCGCGCCGCTACACCGATCGGCACACCGAGTGAACGCCCTCGCGTTGCGAGGGCCCACGCCGCCCATGAGCGTTCTCGCGTCCGTTGCCTCAGTCAGCCATTCTGCGGCCCATCGCACGCTGACGGCGAACACGATGAGCGGTCACTCTGCCTGCCCCATTTGCTCAAGACGACTCTCTTCGGTATAATCCTGACTAATCCGATCAGCTTTATCGGCTTTCAAAGGAACGACCCATGAGCACCACCGAAACCAGCCCAACCATCAACGCCGTCGACATCCAAGCGGTCGCCGGACTGGCTGCAAAGATCCAAGACAGCCCCGAGGTCGCATCCACGACCTGGAAGGCGGAGGTCACCTGGGAGCAAGGATTCCGATCAACCGCGTCGATCCGAGACTTCGCGCCGATCGGTTCCGACGAGCCAGCAGCACTCGGCGGAACCGACACCGCTCCTAATCCTGTCGAGCAACTGTTGGCCGCGCTTGGTAACTGCCTCGCCGTCGGCTACGCCGCCAACGCCACCGCAGCGGGCGTGGAGATCAACGAGCTACGGATCGAACTCGAAGGCGACCTTGACCTCCACACGTTCCTGGGCCTCAACCCATCCGGTAACGCCGGCTACCAAGCCATCCGCGCCAAGGTCACGCTCGATACCGACGCCCCCTCCGAAACCATCGAGGAGCTCCATCGGCTCGTCACCGGTACCTCACCGGTTGGACACACTCTTGCCCGCTCGGTCCCGATCCAGGTGGACCTCGCCTAACGCGCCTACTCGCCTAGCGCGCCTACTCGCCTAGCGCGCCTACTCGCCTAGCGCGCCTACTCGC
>JBLIMF010000089.1:0-10270 GCA_047638615.1 Gammaproteobacteria bacterium | reverse complement strand
CCGGAACTGATTCGACAGGCGTGTCGACCACTGGTTCAACAACCTCGTTGTCGCCATCGGCGGGCTCATCAGACGCCAGCTCGACGACTTCGTCATCGGCTCGTTCCGTCTTGGCTGCGGCCTTCTTACTGGCTGGCGCCGCTTTGGCTGCAACCTTCTTTTTGGCCGCCGTCTTCTTCACGGACTTTACCTCTTCAGGCTGCTCGTCACGCGTCAACCCATCACGCTGAGCGCGACGAGTCACCATGTCGGCGTATGCCTCTGCGAGCGACGACGAAGGTCCCTTCGCAGCAACACCGAGTACTCCACAGAGGCCAAGGACCTCTGCATTTGTCATCCCGAGATCTTTGGCAAGCTCGTGGATTCTGATCTTCTTTGCTGCCACGCTTCGATTCAACCTTTCCCAGTCGTCATTCCCTCGCAGATGTGTCAATGAATGCACATCGCGCGGTGTTCGTTGCACCCGTCAGACCGTCGGATTTCCGACGGCTGGTGTCATGGACGGCTGGCTTGTTCTTTGATGTTCGTGATGTCGTCATCACTGACGTCGCTGCGCCAGGCACGAGCAAACGCTCGCTGAGTGATTGCGGTGTCGAGACACTCCCCCGCAACACCATGTGTTCTTTGATCTCGACAGACCCATGCCCCTCGTCCACTGCTCGAACCATCGACGGTGATACCGCTGAACGACCGAGTGATCCGAATAAGTTCGGAGTGCGGTCGCTGAGTACGGCATCCGATGCAGCTGCGGACGGGGCCAAAAGTTTTAGTCGTCTTCCTCAATTGTCGCTTCGTCATCTGTTGCCTCGTTTGCCTCGGCTGCTTCAGCGGGAGCTTCAGCTTCGTCGGCGGGAGCTTCAGCAGCTTCGGCCGGGGCCTCGTCTGTTTCGGCGGGAGCCTCTGCAGGCGCTGCAGTTGCCTCTTCTTCGACGACGACGGGTGCGTCGGCGTCAGAGTCGGACATATCGTCGCTACCGCCGGGTGGCGTGTAGCCAGCACCTTCAGCTGCGTCAACACTGCGGAACCACAGCTCGGCTTTCGTCGCATCGTAGTAACGCGAGCCAGGGACGTGGTACTTCTCTGACTGCTCGTTGCCCTTGATCTCGAAGCCCGGGGGCACCTGATCGGGGTCAGACATCGGCATCACCGAGCCAGCCCACGGGCCAGCCTTGAGCTCTTCGAGCACCTCAGGGATCTCGGCGTCAGCAGCAGCAGCGGCTTCGGCTTCGGCTTGCGCTGCCTCGGCCTGCTTGTTCCACTCGGACTCGGAGATGACGGAACCGTCGGCTGCATGCCATTCGTTCTCGCCGGTCTCGGCGTTCGGGCGCCATTCGCCGACGGCGTACTCGACATCGGAGTCACGACCGTGACCAGCCGGGATACCTTCAGCGAGCTGCGTCTCGGAGCGAATATCGACACGCACGCCGGTGAGACGAGCAGACAGACGAGCGTTCTGGCCTTCGCGACCAATTGCGAGGCTGAGCTGGTGATCGGGGACGATCACGTCGGCAGCGGTGCCGTCTTCGGAGATGTTGACCTGCGTGACTTTCGCCGGTGAAAGTGCTTTGGCGACGAAGTCGGCAAGATCTTCACTGAATGGCACGATGTCGATCTTCTCGCCACGCATCTCGTTGACGACCATGCGAACACGACCACCGCGTGCGCCGACGCAAGCGCCGACGGGATCGACGTTGTGGTCGTTCGACCAGACGGCGATCTTGGTGCGGTGTCCGGGTTCACGGGCGCATGCTTTGATCTCGACAATGCCGTCAGCGATCTCAGGAACTTCGAGTTCAAAGAGTCGCTTGATGAGGCCGGGATGCGTACGAGAGACGACGATCTGTGGGCCTTTTGGCGTCCGGCGAACTTCGACGATGTAGGCCTTCTGGCGGTCGCCCTGGGCGGGGCGCTCGAACGGCACCTGCTCGGCCTGCGGCAGCAGCGCTTCGGCGCGGCCCAGGTCGAGAAGGGTGTAGCGGGCGTCGGTGCGCTGGATGATGCCGGTGACGATGTCACCCTCGCGGTTCGCGTACTCCTCGAACTTGCGGTCAGATTCAACTTCGCGGATCCGCTGGCTCATCACCTGACGGAAGGTCATGGCAGCGATGCGGCCCATCTCTTCCTTGCGCGGCGTGTCGTCACGCTCGTTCACCCAGTTGCCATCTTCGTCGACGTCATAGGCAATGAAGGAGAACTCCAGAGTCTCCGGGTTCACTTCGACGACGACTTCGTCAGCGGCATCGTCGCGGCGCTTATAAGCCGAGGCAAGCGCATCGACGAGGACGTGCAGGAGCGCCTCTTCGGAGAGGCCCTTCTCCTGGGCCAACATGCCAATTGCTTCACTCATGTCCATATTGGTCATGGCGTCTGCGTCTCCTTCTGGGTAGCGGTCGTATTTTTCTTCGCACCCTGCTTCTTGGCAGGCCGCTTCGTGCCGTCATCTTGTTTTTTCCCGGCAGTCTTTGCGTGTTGCTTTGGGGCGCCCGGCTTTGGACCCGGCCCCCACTCGAACACCGTGCGGGCTTTGTCGACGTCGTCGATCGTAAACGAGCGCTCGGTGCCGTCGTCAAGCAGCATTGTGATACTCGTATCGTCCGCGGCAGCCAACTGCCCCTCGATACGACGAGGATCGGCGTCAGGGTCACGGAATCGCACCGTGACGTCTTTGCCGACCTCGCGCTGGAAATGGCGAGGCGTGCGAAGATGCCGCTCAAGGCCCGGACTGGTCACTTCGAGCGTAAATCGCGTGTTGATCGGATCTTCGTGATCGATCTCGCGGGAGATCAACCGAGTGGCCAGCGACAGATTGTCAAGCGTGATGCCGCCGTTAGAACCAGGGTGGGTGTCGAGCGTGACACGCACCGTGACACCACGACGTTCGATGTCGTAGACGTCGAGGTCGAGGTCGGAGGCGATCGGTTCGACGATTTCACGAACGCGTGCAAGTTCACTGTTCTCGGTCATATCGATCTGCCTCCTTTCTGTCCCCGTTCAAAGAACAAGGCGTGAGGCAGAGCCCCACGCCTTGGTCACGAACCAAATTGCGAAGTCCGATGATAGCAGAAGACCACCCGGTTCGGACCGGGTCAGCCGGGAGTTGCTGCTCGGCACCGCTCATTGCCGAACCGGCGGTCTCTGCGCCGAACACGGGAAACACATCGTGCAACACGGCACGATCCTGATCGCGATACCTGACGAGACACTCCGCGAATCGAACGCTGACTGTCTCAATCACAGCCGGTAGCTTCGTCACGTGCTCCGCATGTCCAATCTTTTCCTGCGAACGCTGCGCGACGATCCGTCCGACGCAGAGGTTCCCAGCCACCGTCTTCTCGTGCGCGCCGGATACATCCGTCGGGCAGCACCTGGTGGGTTCAGTTGGCTCCCCCTCGGCTGGGAGGTTTTCCGCAACGTCGAGCGCATCGTCCGCGAAGAGATGAACGACGCCGGGTTCCAGGAAGTCCACTTCCCTGCGCTGCTGCCAAAAGAGCCCTACGAAGCCACAAACCGTTACGAGGAATACGGCGACAACCTGTTCCGCCTGACCGACCGGCACGGCGCCGAGTTCCTCCTCGCTCCAACGCACGAGGAAATGTTCACCCTCACGGTGAAAGACCTCTACAGCTCGTACCGAGACCTGCCCTTGGTGATCTACCAGATCCAGACGAAGTTCCGTGACGAAGCCCGCCCACGAGCAGGCCTGTTGCGAACCCGCGAATTCTCCATGAAGGACTCGTACAGCTTCGACCTCGACCAGGTCGGCCTCGATGCCGCCTATCAGACGCATCGCAACGCGTACATTAAGCTGTTCGAGCGGATGCAGCTTCCGTTCGTCATCGTCGCCGCCACCTCCGGCGCCATGGGTGGTTCGGCGTCGGAAGAATTCCTCGCTCCGCTTCCGGTCGGTGAAGACACCTTCGTCCGCTGCACCAACTGCGACTTCGCCGCAAACGTCGAGGCTGTCCATACCCCGGTTCCCGAGGCAATTCCGTTTGATGGATTGCTCGCATCGATGGTGCACGACACACCGAAGACGCCGACGATCGCGAAGCTCGTTGATTATGTGAACGGCGTCGGCGAGAGAAGCGACGCGACGCTGCGTCACCCGGATCGCGACTGGACCGCCGCCGACACGTTGAAGAACGTCGTCGTCAAGTTGAAACACCCCGACGGCACCGTCGAGCCACTGGCCGTGGGCCTCGAGGGCCACCGCGAAGTCGACATGAAGCGCCTGGAAGCTCAAGTTGCTCCGGCCGAAATCGAGCCCTTCGATGAAGACGACTTCAAGAGGTACCCAGCTTTGAAGAAGGGGTATATCGGTCCCGGGGCTTTGGGCGCCGACAAGGAGTCAGGTATCCGCTACCTCCTGGACCCCCGCATCGTCGCTGGCACACAGTGGATCACCGGTGCCGACCAGTACAACCAGCACGTTTTACACCTCACAGCAGGTCGCGACTTCACCGGCGACGGCGTGATCGAAGCTGCCGAAGTGCTCGACGGCGACGTCTGCCCATCGTGCGGCTCAGAAGTTGAAATCGCACGCGGCATCGAAATCGGCCACATCTTCCAGCTCGGCACAAAGTACGCCGAAGCACTCGAACTGACCGTGCGCGATGAGAACGACAAGCCGGTCACCCCCACCATGGGTTCCTACGGAGTCGGCGTGTCACGCTGCCTCGCCGCTGTCGCTGAGGCATCCCTCGACGACAAAGGGTTGTGCTGGCCACGCGAAATCTCCCCTGCCGACTTCCACATTGTCAGCGCCGGCAAAGAAGGCACACCCCATGGTCCCTATGCCGAAGAGTTGGCCACCTTGCTCGAAGCTGCTGGCCTGCGAGTCCTTCTCGACGATCGGCCGAAGACCTCACCCGGCGTAAAGTTCAAAGATGCCGAGTTGATCGGCGTCCCGACGATCGTCGTTGTGGGTCGCGGGCTGAACAACGAGGACGACCCGACCATTGAGGTCAAGGATCGCAAGACCGGCGAGCGCCAAGACATCTCGACCTCAGTTATCGTCGATCACCTCATCGCCCTCACCAAATAATTCACTGAGGGTCAGTCCCCAACTGAAACGCTCAGCCGTAGCGGACCAGGCCCTGATCAATCACCACCCGCTCATCGCCGCCGCCAGCAGGTTGTGCACTGGTCGTGAACGTCGCTTCGCCGGACTCAGTCGACCACATCCGCACCTTGAGTGCGTCGCCGGGGATGACCGGTGAGGCAAAGCGACCTTCGATGTGCTGGAACCGTGCCGGGTTGTTGTCGCACAGCGCACTCAGGAGCGCGCGGGCGGTGAAGCCGTACGAGCAGAGGCCGTGCAAAATCGGGGTGTCGAAACCACCCAAGGCGGCAAAAGCCGGATCGGTGTGCAGCGGGTTGCGGTCGCCCGATAAGCGGTAGACAAACGCCTGATCGCGTCCGGTTACGTAGGTGACCTCATGGTCGGCAGGCAGCTCGGGCGGCACGTTCCTTGGGCCGGACGGGCCACGGTCGCCGCCCCATCCCCCTTCCCCACGCATAAACGATGAGCCAACGTTCGTGTACAGCGGCTCGCCATCCATCACCGCGACGGTCTCTGACACCACGACTGCGGCGCTGCCCTTATCGTGAATGCCGGTGATCGTGCTGGTCAAGGTGACCCTCCCCTCGACAGGAATCGGGCGATGCAGTGTGACGGCCTGTTGGCCGTGGACAAGCATTGCCGGGTTGAACGAGCCAATCTTGCCCATCGCCGAGCCTCGGCCCCACCCGACGACGACAGGGAACGTCGGATACACGAGTTGCTCGATGTCGTGACTATTTTCGGTCGTGAAGGGCAGATCGTCGTGGCCGGCACCAATGCCGACCGCATAGAGCAGCGCATCCTTCGAGTTCCAACTGGCTTCAACCGGATCACTCGTGGATCCGACGGCGCTGGGGTTGATTGGCATGGTGTTCCTCCCTGGTTTGTTTGCGGTCTGTTTACAGGAACTGTGGAGTTCAGCCTGTGACGGTCTTGCCGTCCATGCCCGTTCTACCGCGTGCGTTGGCAAGCATCGATTCGACGATTGGGCCGAGTGATTCCGGGTCGTCCGTGGGGTCGACGGCCGGGCCGCGCACCCAACCTTCGGCAACGGCGAGAAACTGCCCGGACGCCTCGAAGACACGGCCGGTGACGTCAGCCGCTTCATCAGACACGAGCCAGGTGACGATCGGGGCAATCCACTTCGGCGAACGGGCCTCGCGTTCCTCGTCAGTTTCCGGCGCTGGGCCGAGGTCTTCGGTCATGCGGGTCAGTGCCACCGGTGCAACGGCGTTGACTGTCACCCCGTAGCGACCGAGCTCCATCGATGCGATCTGGGTGAACGCCGCAATGCCGGCCTTGGCGGCGCCGTAGTTCGACTGGCCGACGTTGCCGTAGATACCAGACACTGACGACGTATTCACGATGCGACCAGCGACCCCGTTGCCCGCCTTCGACTGTTCACGCCAGTAGGCGGCTGCATGACGAGCCGGAGCGAACGTACCCTTCAGGTGCACGTTGATAACTGCGTCCCACTCCTGCTCGGTCATGTTGGCCAGCATTCGGTCTCGAAGAATTCCGGCGTTGTTGACGATTGCGTCGAGCCCCCCGAAGGTCTCGATCGCTGTGTCGACCATTCGCTTCGCACCGTTCCAATCAGCCACATTGTCGCCGTTCGCAATTGCTTCGCCTCCGCTGGCCACAATCTCATCGACGACTTGCTGGGCTGGCGACACGTCAGTTCCCGTGCCATCGCGCTCGCCACCGAGATCGTTCACGACAACCTTCGCTCCGTGGCGAGCCAAGCTCAGCGCGTGCTCACGGCCAATGCCGCGGCCTGCGCCAGTGACGATTGCGATCTTGCCTTCACAGAGTCGTGCCATGCCGACGACTGTATGAATCTGCCGGTTGATTGATCGGATCGAAGGCCACAACCCACACAGAGTTGCGAAAGGGGCATGACCCCATGCGTCATTATCGAAGGGTGACGCCGGGGCGTTGCAGGAACTTGCGGTGCCATCGGCTCGGGGTAAATACGACGGAGCGCGGCTCGTCTTCGAACATCCAGCGGGCGAAATTGCGCTTGCCCCACGAACCACTCGCCGCAACGATTCTGATTGCACCGCGGGCGCCCCACGGCTTGGCGAGTACCTTGCCGAGCGCCAGCGACATCTTGTGGTCGGCGAACAGGTGATGCTCGACTTCGCGCTCGTAGATGCCCGCCGCAACGCTCGGGTGAAGTGCCCCGGCGGCGTCGATCGCTTCGGCCGCCAGTCGACCTGTCATCAATGCCTGCCCGATGCCTTCGCCGGTCATCACATCGGTAGCCATCGCAGCATCGCCGGTGAACAGAGCGCGGCCGCGAGCAAGTACTGCTTCGTCGATACGCGCCGGGATCGGCCACGCCGTGTGCCGATCCTCCAGCTCGAAGTCTGGGCCCAGCGCCTCAACGACGTGTGCGCGCTGCAGCAAGTCGAGCCACAGTTGCTTCATATCTTTGGTCTTGCGGTCACCGCCGCGGAGTACTCCGAAACCGATGTTGAACCGGCCGTTTGGAAGCGGGAACGACCATGCGTAACCCGGCAAAAGGTCGGCGTCGAACCAGACGTGCAGCTGCTTCGACGCTGTGCCGGTGGCTCCGCGGCCGTACTGCCGAAAGCCGTGCCACTCCCCCAGGTATCCCTGTTCGTTGATCCCCAGCGCCTTGCGCACCGGGCTCCACATGCCATCAGCGGCAATCACGTAGCGCGTGGTGATGGCGAGGTGATCGGCGACAACCTCGATGCGATCATCGTGCTCGACCATCGACTCGAATCCGTGCCCGTCGCGCACGTCGACACCAGCGGCTCGAGCCAGCTCGACAAGTGCGTTGTCGAGTTGGAGTCGCGGCGCAACGGCGGCATACGTGCCCGGCCCGTCGAGCGGAATAACGACCGAACGACCTGACGGCGAACGCAGCGATGCGCCGTCGACATCGAACCAGTCGTCGACGGCGCCCGGGTCGAAGCCAAGCAGTTCGAGTTCACGCAACGCCAGTGTGGTCAGGCCGTCACCGCAGCACTTGTCGCGCGGGAACACAGCACGATCGATCAGCACGACGTGACGGCCGGAGCGAGCAAGAGCAATCGCTGCGGCCGATCCGGCGGGGCCGCCGCCCACCACCAGTACGTCGGTTGATACGATCTCGTTCACGGCACTGAGGCTAGAAGCGCCCACCCACAAGTGCGTGATCACGCTCCTCGATGTGCGAACAGTTACATCTCAGTGCATATGAGGAAGACAAAGAGATCAGCGCTCCGACCGGTTCAGTCAGGGAGTTCGGTGTGGACGCTGATGCCGGCGACCGACACGCCGATGCCGTCCTTGTCGATGTCGCCCACGTTGCCGGCGCTCTCAGACACCTCTTCGATGTCGTCTTTGATCTCTTTGCCCTCGTACAACTCGCTCAGGGTGACCATGGCCCCCGCCATCGCTGCACCGAGTAATCCGCCCTTGCGACGACCGGCTTCGATCGAGGACAGCTTCCGTGACGCCCGGTACTCCTCGCGGTCGCGGATGATTCGCTCTTGCACCTCGTCGTCCGACGTGGCGAATTCCTGAGAGTCAACTCGGTCTGAGGTCGTGGTTGCAACGATTTCGAGATCTTCACTCATGTCAAAAGAATACTGAGAAACGCTGCCCCAAAGCAGGCAGCCGCGAACGTCAGCGTCGATGCATCACAGCTAGCGTTAGTCATCAAATGAGCGACTTCGAGATGGCCGACACCAATCCGACACCGCCCAACGCGGGCACTCCGACAACGAGCAGCAGTGGCACGGCGCTCACTGCGCCAATGAACGATGCAGCAACCGCTGAGACCTTCGAGAAGATCTTCTTCGAGCTGCGCAAAGTGATCGTCGGCCAGTCGCGATTGTTAGAGCGCTTGCTGGTCGGTGTGTTGTGTCGTGGCCACTGCCTGCTCGAATCAGTTCCAGGCCTGGCCAAGACGCTCGCCGCCGAGACGCTCGCCGGCGTTGTCGGCGGGTCATTCGCCCGGATCCAGTTCACCCCGGACCTTTTGCCATCCGACATCGTCGGTACACGCATCTACCGTGCCGGCAGCGAGACCTTCGACGTCGAGCTCGGCCCCGTGTTCGTCAACTTCCTGCTGACCGACGAGATCAACCGTGCGCCGGCGAAAGTCCAATCGGCACTGCTCGAAGTCATGGCCGAACAGCAAGTCACCATTGGCGGCATCACGCACCCGGTCGAGCCGCCGTTCTTCGTGGTTGCCACACAGAATCCGATCGAGTCGGAAGGCGTTTACCAGCTCCCCGATGCACAGCGCGACCGATTCATGATGAAGATCGTTCTCGATCACCCGACCGCCGACGAGGAGATGATGATCCTCGACCGGATGGCTGTCACTTCGGCTGCACCGGTGCCGACGCAGGTCATCACACTCGACGAGCTCATTGGTTTGCAGCAACGTGCTGACGAAGTCTTCGTCGACCGTTCGGTCTCGCAGTACGCCATCGACCTCGTTCAGTGCACGCGCTACCCCGACCGTTTCAACCTCGCTGATCTCAGCACGGTGATCGGCCTGGGGGCCAGCCCCCGTGCGTCAATCAACTTGGTCAAGGGCGCCCGTGCCATCGCGATGCTCAGAGGGCGGACCTACGCCACCCCGCAGGATGTCTTCGATCTCGCGCCTGAGGTCCTTCGCCACCGCCTGTTGCTGACCTATGACGCGCTTGCTCGTGATATCACCGCCGACCACGTCATCCAACGGATCTTGGCCACGGTTCCAGCGAACTGGGTGTCGCCCAAGCCGAACGACGCCTTCGAGCGGAGTTAAGCGATGCCAGCACCTGCAACCCCTGGCGATGTCGATGTCACATCTGGCACGGAACGAACCTGGGCCCAAGGTCCGCCAACCGAAACCGTCACCGAGCTCCTCCGAACTCTCGAATTGACGATCAGTCGACGGCTCGATGGAGTGCTTCACGGCAACTACCAGGGCCTCACCCCTGGCCACGGAACCGAGCTCGGCGAGTCACGTCCGTATCAACCGGGTGACGACGTTCGGCGCATCGACTGGAACGTGACCGCAAGAACGAACGAGACCCATATCCGCGATCAGATCGCCGATCGTGACCTCACGGCGTGGATCGTTGTCGACACCTCCGCCACCATGCAATTCGGTACCGTCCTGAACGACAAGGCTGCGACGGCCATGGCCACTGCTGCGGTCATCGGGTTCCTCACTGCACGCAACCAAAACCGCGT
>JBLIMF010000088.1:0-10599 GCA_047638615.1 Gammaproteobacteria bacterium | reverse complement strand
AATTAGGCCTGTCCAAGAGATCTAGAACACCGGTCACACCTGCCCGAGTTCAGCGCGTCGATCGGCCGATCAGCTCGCTGTCACGCCATCTCGAAGATCGAGCCCGAGGAGGTCCCACTTGTTCCCGGCGACATCTCGGAACACTGCGAACGTGCCGTACGGCTCGACCTGAGGTTCGGTCACGAACTCGACGTCGTGGTCGATCATTCGCTGATATGCGACATCCAAGTCGTCGACGACGACGACGACCCACCGCTTCGGCCGACCATCATTTGTCAGTGACGGCGAATCCTCGACAAGGTCGAATCCCAGCGCTCCGACGAAGAACTCGATCGCCGTGTCATAGTCGTCGACACGGAGCGCGCTGTGTTCAAGGTGCATCGCCGCCGACGGTATGCGGTCAGGTGGCCGGTCGCCGGAAGGTGAGCAGGAAGAAACCAGCGATGCAGGGCAGCGTGACGATCGCAGTCGCTCCTCCGACCGACAGCCGCGACGCTGCCAGCACACCGACGGCGGTCGGGATCACCAACGACATCAGGCTCGAACCCGAGCGCAACCAGGTGAGCGCAACGCCGCGCCGCCCGGGAAACTTGGCAGCGTCGTCATACAGCTTCGGGAAGAACACGGAAATACCGACACCGGCGATCGCGTAGCCGAGGAGCACGAGCAGTTCGTGCGGCGCGAAGGCTGCCACGGCGAGGCCGATGCCAGACACCACAGTGGCACCGCGGAAGAGCAACGCGTCGCCGTGACGAACCAGCATGGCGTCGCCAAAGAGTCGCCCGACCGTCATCCCGACCGTGAACGTGACGAACCCGAGGCCTGCAAAGCCAAGAGAAGTGTCGAAGTCTTCACTGAGGCGGAATGCTGCCCAGTCGCTCGACACCAACTCGACGGTGAGAGCGAAACCGCCTGACACCGCCAACACGATGAGCATGATCCAGCGCGCCCGCGTGCGCTTCGGAACTCCACCATCGACGGTCTCGAGTTCGCCGCCACCTTCGTCAACCTGTAACAGCCCTCGGCCGACAAAGACCAGCCCAGCAGCGAGCGCTGCAGCGACGACGATCAGCTGTGTTCTGAGTGAGACACCAGACGCTGCAGCTTGCGCAGCGACCAGGCCACCAGCGACTGTGCCGAGGCTCCAGAGACCGTGGAGCCGATTCATCACCGGGGTGTGTCGCCGGGCGCTCAACCACGAGCCCTGCAAGTTCATCGCCACGTCGACCACGCCGTCGGCCATCAGAATCGCTGAGAATCCAATGAGGAAAACAACGGGAGTCGACGCAAGCCCAATAATCACGAGCCCGACAGGCATAAGTATCACGAGTGCGATCAGTGCTCGGCGCGTTCCGAATCGATCGATGATTGCTGGCGACGCCACGCTTGCGACGAGTCCGATCATTGCACCGATTGTCAACATCACGCCGAGCTGGTCCAGGCTCAGTCCAAGCAGTTGACGAATCTCGGGAAGTCGAGGCACGAACGAGGCGAGAACCGCTCCGTTCACGAAGAACTGCACAGCCACAGAAGCCAGCGCCCGCGAGTCAGTTGCGTTGAGTTCCGCTCGCTCCCCCGTCGATGTCACCGCAGCAAACTATCGGTCGCGCCGCACCGCCGACCGGTCACCTAACTCCGCAGTCCGAGCGCGAGTGAGTCAGGCGAAGCCTGAGCACCGCTGGCAGCGACGACGTCGATACGGACGACGAAGTCGGCGCCGCCGCAGGCGGTGCAAGCGTCAGAGGGAACGAATGCGGTCAACAGCGTCAGGTTGGCTGGCATCGATCACTGCGGTGATCGGGCCGTTGTCGCCCGAGACGGCAGCAAGTGGGCCGCCGCGGATCGTACCGACGGTGAGGATGATGACATCGGTGTCGGGCTCAACTTCGCGACAGATTGCCGCTTTGGCAATGGCCTTCCAGACATTCTCAACGCGGCTCAGGCCCGGTCGGGCGGGCGTGTTGACCCCGCCAAGTTCGAAGATGCGGACCACGCCCTCAGGGCTCATCGCCCGGAAGTTGACAGTCACGCCGGGCGACACTCGTGCAGGCTCGGTCACGTCGGTATAGCCGGCTTCGTCGAGGAGCGTCCGGGCCATCTCCTTCAGGGTGCGGCGGTCGGGGAGATCGCGCTGGGCGAGCGACTTCACGCGTTCCTGGGCCTGCTTCACGTAGCCCGGGTCGGTGTCGTAGCCGACGTAGTGACGCCCGGTGTTCTTCGCCGCGACTGCAGTCGTGCCCGAGCCCATAAACGGGTCCAACACGATGTCACCTTCGTAAGTGAAAAGGTGCAGGCACCGTTCGACCAAAGCGACCGGGAACGGGGCGGGGTGGCCAACCCGAGTGGCGCTCTCGGCCGGAATCTCCCACACATCAAGCGTGGCTTCCATGAATTCATCACCAGGCACAGTGGCGGTCGCTGCGGTGCTCTGGCCACCGCGGTTGCCGAGGCCGACACGGTCGAATCGACCCTTGCTGGCAATGATGATGCGCTCTGTCGTGTCTCTCAGAACTGGATTCGCGGGCGACTGGTAGGAACCCCAAGCGCATGATCCGCTGGCACCGCGCTGCTTCTGCCAGACGACTTCGCCGCGCAGCAGGAGGCGCAGGTCATCTTGCAAGATCGTGGTCACGTCGGCCGCGAGGCTTCGGTACGGCTTGCGCCCAAGGTTGGCGACATTGATCGCCAGGCGACCGCCGGGCTCGAGCGTGCGAGCACTTTCGCGCAAAACGTCGCGCAGCATCGCGAGGTATGCGATGTAGTCCGCTGGCACGTGGCCTTCGCCCAATGCCGTCTCGTATTCTTTGCCAGCGAAGTAGGGAGGTGAAGTGACAACGAGTGCTATCGAGCCGTCGGGCACCTTCGACATGTCGCGGGCATCACCGACATACATCGCATCGATCTCGCCAGTTTCGCCAAGTGTGTCGTCGTCGCTGATCTGCGGCGGCGCAAAACGGCTGTAAAAGTCAGAGGCGTCATGCGATTCGCGTTTGCTGACGCCGAAGGATGACGTGGAGGTTCCCATTGTGGTATTTCTGCTTTCGATCGCTGTCAGGCCGCTTCGAAGTCGGCGGCAGCGCCGAGTGCGGTTGAGGTGGTCTGTGTGCTGGCTCGCAGCATCCGCTCGACAAGGAACTGCGCCGTGTCGTCGTGGGTGAGTATCCGAAATGAGCCAACGGACGAAGGGTTGCAGTCCGACGCGGGCATCTCGGCGACGACCAAACCAATCCCACGTGCACCATCGATCAACGTGGCCACGTTGCCGCGTGCGATCACCGTCCCAACGTCAGTCACAAGCGCAAATCTAGATTCCTTCGCGCTCCAAGTGGTTGATACACGCGCGGCCCGCGCGACCGCCCCGTTGTCGACAGTTGTGGCCCGCCGCGGTTGGCGGTGGTTGGCGGTGGTCAATCGCCCCGGGCTATCGATTTAGTTTGGTGCATCGGCGTGATGCACGGAGCCCCGACCACGTTCCTTCGCGACATACATTGCTCGGTCTGCGACACGGATCGTCTTCTCCAACGGACGTGATGAACCCGTCGGCAGACGCCCGGCTGCAATGCCGATCGTGGCACCAATTCGGATGCGATGCTCGTGACAGTCGAACGGCGCGGCGATGCAATCGGCGATGCGATTCGCAAGCACGAACAGATCTTCGGCGGCATTTGGGCCCTCGGGGCCTGGGGCACAGACAACGACAAATTCGTCGCCACCACTTCGGTAGACGTCATCTCCGCGGCGGACCGCGGCAGAGATACGACGGCCGACTTTGGCGATCACCTCGTCGCCGACCGAATGGCCGAACGTGTCGTTGACCGCCTTGAACTGATCAAGGTCAATGAACAGCGCACTCGGATGGCCAGTGTCGTGTTCGATTCGATCGTTGAGCGATGCTCGATTTCCCAAACCAGTCAGTGCGTCTCGATGGGCTGCAACTTCCAACTCGGAACGATGACGCGCCTGTTCAAGTACGAGGTGAATGAGACGCGTTGCTTCGCTGAGATGCGTCTCATGATTCGGGCTCACACGCGACGGAGTCCGTCGCCACACGATGAACACGGCAGCGACTTCGCCTGATGGGCGCAGAACCGGACGCACCCACGCAGCCCGCATGCCAGCACTGGCCATGCCATCACGGCTCCGACCATCAACACCCGGTAGTTCACAATCGGTGATGTCTTGCCTTAGACCAGTAACGAAGGACTGATGCCACGGCGTTCCGGTTGCGTTGATCAGTTCGGTGTCGAGTGGCCACCGGCCGACGGCGCGAAAGTGCTCGGCCTCGGTCGACGAGGCGGGCTCGACCACGAGAATCGTGCCGATGCCGTCGAGCGGTGCAGCGCGGCCTGAGGTCGCAATGGCGGCAAGGTTGCGCTCGAGTGGTTCGTCGGCGGCCACCGCTGCAACCGCTGTTGCAAGCACGTCGCGTACGGACTCAGCGGTCAGCGCTATCACGTATCCCTGGACGCCGATCTCGGGCGGGCACTCGTATGCCCAGAACTGCGAGTGGTGGCACTCACCGGTTGGTTCGACGTACCGGATGCGACACGGCCCCAAGATCGTCCCGTGATATTCGGAGCTTGCGTTGAGCAGATCCAGCGCGAATTCGGTGTCACGGGGATCAGTAAATTCGAAAGCTGAGCGGCCGAGGAGCGCTTCGCGGGAGATGCCGACCATGTCGACAAGCCGTTGATTTACGTACAGAATGTTGCCTGTTCTGTCGATGACGAATATCGCGACCGGCATCACGTCGATGAGGAGGAACGAATGTTCTCGGATCTGTTCCAGTGGCGTGCGGGTCGACGTCTGCATGCACGAACCGTCTTCATCCGGCTGAGTAGCCATCGCATCCACACGATTCGTCATCAATCGTCTTTCGGTTTGCTGTGACGGTTGCTTAAGGTATTTCGAACGTTGTTGGTGAACCCCGCTCGCTCTATGTGTTGTCGTTCAGCAAACCGGTGAGCTTCGCCTACAGCACTATCCGATCCCGGTCTCATCTGCCAGGATCGCAGCGTGATCGACATCGATGCAGCCCTCACCTCTCTCTCACTCAGCGACAAATGCCGCTTGGTCGCCGGTCGGACCACCTGGGAAACACGAGCTTTCCCCGAAGCTGGCATCCCTGCGATCAAGATGTCCGACGGTCCGACCGGCATCCGCGGCGAAGGCCACGGAGGTGGCGGAACGCCCGGCGTGGCAGTGCCCGCCGGCATCACACTCGGCGCGACATGGGACCCCGCTCTGCTCGGCGAGATCGGCTCGCTGCTCGGTCTGGAAGCGCGCCGCAAGAGCGCACATGTTCTGCTCGGCCCAAACGTCAACTTGCATCGCACGCCCGTCGGCGGGCGAACCTTCGAATGCTATAGCGAAGACCCCGAGCTGACCGCTGTGCTCGCCACCGAGTATGTACGCGGCGTGCAGTCACACGACGTCGCGGTCACGGTGAAGCATTTCGTGTGCAACGACACCGAGATCGAACGAATGACCGTCAACGTCCAAGTCGACGATCGCACGCTGCGCGAATTGTACCTGCGGCCGTTCGAGGCCACCGTTCGCGAGGCTGGGGCGTGGGGCATCATGAGTGCCTACAACAAATTGAACGGCGAGTTCTGCGCACACCATCGTGGGCTGCTGACCGACATCTTGCGAACCGAGTGGGGTTTCGACGGCTTCGTCGTTTCCGACTGGTTCGGCGTGCACGAAGCAACGCCGGCTGCGAACGCCGGGTTGAACATCGAGATGCCTGCGCCCGTTCGCGTTTACGGCGACAAACTGGTCGCTTCCGTCGAGCGCGGCGAGGTCACTGAGGCGCAGGTCGATTCATTGGTGCGCGACATCCTCGTGCTCGCCCAACGGGTACACGCCGATGAGCGCAGCGCTCACGATCCTGAAGAGTCGGTCGACGATCCGGCCGAACGGGCGCTCACGCGTCGAGCCGCCGTCAGCGGCACCGTCCTGTTGCGGAACGAGTCGATCGACGGCACCCCGGTCTTGCCCTTCGACGCCGCAACACTCACCTCAGTTGCAGTCATCGGTCCCAATGCAACAATCGATCGATCAATGGGCGGCGGATCAGCGAGCCTCGTTCCGTTCGGCCATCGCACCCTGCTCGAGGCCATCACCGACCGCGTCGGACCGGGCACATCAACCGACGCAGCGGTCACCTTCGAAGCAGGCGTCCGCATCGACCGGCTTACACCGGTCGCGTCGCGGCGACAGCTCGTACAACCCAACGGCGAGTCCGGCCTCCACATCGAATACGTCAACGGACGCGACTGGACCGGCGACGCAGTGGTCGAGCAGACCGCTCCCTCGTCGATGGTCCGCTTCTTCGGCTCGACTCCGGAGGGCGTCGACCCTCGAGGCTTCGCCACACGAATCACTGGGTCGTTCGTGCCCGACAGCGATGGCCCCCATGTCATCGGTGTCGTGTCCACCGGACCATTCATCATGGACATCGACGGCGCCACGATCATCGACGACGTCCAGATGGAACTGCCTCGAAGCCAGGAGTTCTTCGGGTATGGAAGCGTCGAATCCACTGCAACCGTCGAGTGCACTGCCGGTGTGCCGATCGAATTGAACCTGCGTTGGGCCACCTCAGAAATGAACGGGTTCGCGGCGCTTCGTGTCGGGTTCCGTTCCCCCGAACCTGCCGACCTGATGGACCGAGCAGTCGCTGCGGCTGCCGCGGCGGACGTCGCTGTTGTCATGGTCGGCACCAACGACGAATGGGAGACCGAAGGCTTCGACCGGACCACCATGGATCTCCCCGGGCGCCAGAACGAGTTGGTACGCCGAGTCGTTGCGGCCAACCCGCGCACCGCCGTAATTGTCAACGCCGGCTCGCCAGTGACGATGGACTGGGCCGACGCTGCCCACGACAATTCGGCACGAGCCATCCTGACCTCGTTCTTCGCTGGCCAAGAGCAGGCCGAGAGCTTGGTCGACGTGCTCCTCGGCGTCGCCGACCCCGGCGGGCGCCTCCCGACGACGATTCCGGTACGGCTGGCTGACCATCCGGCCTACCTCCACCATCTCCCCGACCACGACGGTGCTGGCAACGGCACCCAGGCGTACGGCGAGGGGCTCTTCATCGGGTACCGCGGCTACGACGCACGCGACATCGCTCCACGCTTCGCGTTCGGCCACGGCCTCAGTTATGGCTCGGCAAGTTGGGGCGACGCCGTCATCACGTCCGAATCCGCTGACGGCATCACGGTTGAGGTCTCGGTCGAAGCAACGAGCAGCCGGGTCGCAACCGTTGTCGTGCAGGGCTACATCGCAGCGATCGATGCGCCCTGCATTCGACCGCCCAAGGAACTGAAGACCTGGGACAAGTTCGTCGTCGAGCCGGGCGCGTCACATGCGGCTCAGCTGGAGTTCCCACGTTCGGCATTCCGGCGCTGGGATACAGCAACAGGCGGCTGGATTGTCGACGCCGGCGACTACGAACTCGTGATTGCGGCATCGGCGACAGACATTCGCCAGCGTTTACGGGTGACCCTCGCCTGAAGTCGCTGCTGAGCGGCCAGTGAACGGGTTTGCAACGGGACTGAAAGCGCTTACATTGCGCTGTGTATGAGCGAGCCTTCCGCTATCAGCAACGACCACCGCACACGTCCCTCCGCCCGTCCGTGGTGGAAGGACGCGTTGGTCTATCAGGTCTACGTTCGCTCGTTCGCTGACTCCAACGGCGACGGTGTCGGCGACCTCGCAGGCATTCGCTCACGGCTCGACCACATCGCGTCGCTCGGCGTCGAAGCCATTTGGCTCAATCCGTGCTACCCGTCGCCGCAGCACGACCACGGTTACGACGTCGCCAACTACTTCGACATCCACGACGAGTACGGCACCCTCGACGACTTCGATGCGCTGCTCGCTGACGCACGAGACCTCGGCATCAAGATCCTCATGGACCTCGTGCCGAGCCACTGCAGCATCGAGCACCGCTGGTTCATCGCTGCGCTCGCATCCGATCCGAACAGCCCGGAGCGGGCCCGCTTCTACTTCCGAGACGGCAAGGGCGACGCTGGCAACGAACCCCCAAACAACTGGCAGTCAGCATTCGGCGGGCCGGCCTGGACACGCCTCGATGCCGACCCAGCTGCCAACAACGGCAAGGGCGGCCAGTGGTACCTCCACACGTTTGCCCGTGAGCAGCCTGACCTCGATCACACGCACACCGACGTCCATCAGCTCTTTCACGACATCTTCGAATTCTGGTTCGATCGCGGAGTCGAGGGCTTCCGCGTCGACGCAGTTGCCGGTACCGGCAAGCACCCGGACCTGCCAGACCAGCCGCCGGTTGGCCCCGAGGTCGGAGTGCTCGACATCACCTGGATGAACGAATACACCGTCTTCCGTCCCGAGGGCCACGACGTGTGGCGCCGGTTTCGGACGACGATCGACGACTACGAATCGAGCCACCCTGGCCGCGAGTTGATGATGGTCGCCGAGGCATACGCGGTTCGTCGGCCCGAGTTGGTGAAGGCCTTCACGGAGCCCGATCAATTCCACCAGATGTTCTCGTTCGATCTGATGCTGACTCCTTGGGAGAAGCACTCGATCGAACGAGCGATGCTCGACCCGATCGCGATCCTCGCCGAAACGGGTGTGCCTCCGGCATGGACGTTGAACAACCACGACATCCAACGCATCGTCACTCGCCTTGGCCGAGCAGATGCACACCTACCCGAAGTGTGGACCAACAACAATCTTGCTCTGTCACGCGCCGAAGTCGACCTTGTGCTCGGCGAACGGCGTGCGCGGGCGATGACCGCACTGATCTTCGCTCTCCCCGGCAGCCTGTACCTCTACCAAGGTGAAGAACTCGGCCTGCCCGAGGTCTTCGATATTCCGGCCGATCGGCGTGAAGATCCTGTCTTCGAGCGGACGGGTGGCGCCGAGATCGGCCGCGACGGCTGTCGCGTCCCGATGCCGTGGACCAATGACGCATCGTCGTCGTACGGGTTCTCCACGCCTCGTGCCGATGGCACCGTCGGCGAGCCGTGGCTCCCGCAGCCCGCCGGATGGGGCGAGCGGTCCGTGTCCGATATCGACGACATCGAGAACTCAACCCTGCATATGTACCAGTCACTTGGCGAGGTCCGTGACGAGTTCGCCGTGTCGCAGCCGCTTGAGGCGCAGACGATCGACATTGGTCCTGAAGTCGTCGCAGTTCGCCGCGGCGATCTCGTCGTCGTCGTGAACCCGACGGACCAGCCCGTGCAACTCGACCTCGATCATCCCGAGTTGGCAATCACCCAGCCGGTTTTCGCCAGCGAGCCGGCCGAGATGCACACCACCGGCGTCATCCCAGCAAACAGTACGATCTGGTTCTCCAGCTGAACCTGGCAATCGGAATCCCTGCAGCGCCGAACAAATCCCTACTCCCCTCCGACGTGTGATCGGCGACGCTGTCGGGGTGCCCACAAGAATCCATGACGATGAGCCGCATACCGGCGGGCACGTCGTCCGTGCGTTGCTCCCAGCTGAGTGTCCTCAATGGTCCGGTGCAGCCCTTGAGTACCTACAGACGTCGGGTACCGACAATGCGATGTGGCGCGTGGCGACTGGCGGTACGCCCGATGTCGTGGTTCGGCTTCCCCGCCGACCCGGCGCCGCAGCAGGCGTGCTCCAAGAGGTCGCCGTTCTGCAGCACATCGAGCAGTCGCTGGCTTTGCCCACGCCGACAGTTCGACATATCGGGAAGCCACACGAGGTGTTTCCGTATCACTGGTCGGTGCTCGAATAGATCGACGGACCAGTGGTCGAGGGCTTCGTCCACGGCGATCTGATCCCTGGGAATCTGCTTGTCCACTGCGGTTCGCTCGGCGCAATCATCGACTGGGGCGGCGCTGGCTGGGGCGACCTCGCGCAGGACCTCGCTCCGGCGTGGGCGGTCTTCAACGGGGCTGCACGTTCGGAGTTCCGCGAGGCAATGCACGTCGACGAGGCAACATGGATACGTGGCCGCGCGTTCGAACTCGAACATGCCGTGGGCGGCGTCCTCTACTACGTCCCGAAACGACACCCACTCGGCGACGTGATGGCCCGCACCCTCGGCGGCATTCTCACCAGCGACTGAACCATCTGCCCGGCAGTAAACACGGACAAGAAATCTCAGAAACTTTGGCACTGCACGGCACCAGCAGAGTGTCCCCGGCGCGCCCCAGCGGAAGCCGTTTCTCGCTACGTCGGCGGGCCTGGGCGAACCCGATCGGCAAGCATGCGGGGCGGCCCAGACCAATCGAGAGGACACCCTGACCCACCCGATTGAGCCAGACCTTTCCCCTGGTAAACGGCTATATTGGTGGGTGTTGCGGCGGTACAATCAGGGGTATGTTCGCAGCACGGATCGAGGAGTTGGCTAACGCCAACATCGATGTACTTGATACTGCACTGGCAGCTGCGAAACGCAAGCGCGACGAGGCCGATGTCGACATCGCAGCCATCACCGCTGTGGTCGATGCCCGACAGCTGTTCCAAGAACATGCCCAGTCATCAATCAAGGCATATTTGAAACAGCAGTTGAACTGTTCCGGGCCCGACGCACTCCGCATCAAACGACGCGCCCGACTGTTCAACCAACAC
>JBLIMF010000087.1:0-10688 GCA_047638615.1 Gammaproteobacteria bacterium | reverse complement strand
GAGCACGAACATTTGCAACCGGATCACAGCGACGCCTCGGCACCGGTCCGGCCGCCCAAGCAGGAGCAGGAGAACGCGTCGACCGAGATTACGGACGGCTCAAGGCAAGACTCCGGCTACTGCGCGCCTTACCAACCGATTGGGCTGCGTCGACAGTGGGCTGAGTCGACAGTGGGCTGAGTCGACCGTGGCCATACGTCCCTTCAGAACCTGATCGTGCGTCCAGACCAGTACGTCGCCTTCTGAGGCCTCACCGGCGTCGCCCTCGAGCGTTGTTTCGAACCTTCGGTTCACCCGCATCCGGCCCCTGACGACGGGAGTCGTCGGCTGCCGATGTTCGCAGCCAGGGCCAAACGGGGTGGTGCCGTCAGTGGCAGCGACGGACTGTCGTCTCACACAAAGGGCACATGCATGGGCAAGGATTCGATCAAAGACAACGGGAACAACGGCTCGATCGAGGTCAGGTCGGACGAGATCATCCGTACATACGCCAAGCGAGTGGTCGCCCAACTCACGACCTACGGCAAGTAGGCACTGATGGGCGTGGGCCCTATCGGCTGCGGATGGCGATCAGTGGGTCGGCAGCGGACACGGTCACCGTTGCGGTCGACCGGGCGATCTCGTCGCTGATCGGGCCGACCGATCCCCGAAACGACTGCTCCGAGTCCGGCCTGATCTCGAGGTACTCCGTCGGGAGGCCGGTCTTGTCGAGCAGCGCAATGAATGGCTCGGGATCGAGCTCTTCGACGTTGACCATCCTCCCCGCGTCCCACGTCCCGTCGGCGATCAGCATGGCGGCCGCGATCGGCGGGACACCGGCGGTGTAGCTGATGCCTTGCGATTCCACCTCCGCGTAGGCGGCGGCGTGATCGCTCACCTGGTAGATGAACATCTCGCGCGGCTGGCCGTCCTTCGTGCCCTTGACGACGTCGCCGATGCATGTGTTGCCCGTGTAGTTCGCGGCGAGGCTCTGGGGGTCGGGGAGCACGGCCTTGACGACTTGCAGCGGGATGACCTCGCCACCACCGGCCAGTTCGACGGGTTCGTGCGAAAGCAGACCGAGCGTGCGCAGCACGGTGAACACGTTGATGTAGTGGTCACCGAACCCCATCCAGAAGCGGATGCTGTTGGCGTCGATGTTCTTCGACAGCGAGTGCAACTCGTCGTGGCCGTTGAGGTAGATCGGCTGCTCGCCCACGACGGGAAAGTCAAATGTGCGCTTGACGGCGTGCGTCGGAAACTCCTGCCACTCGCGGTCGATCCAGGTCCACACCTTCACGAACTCGCGGAAGTTGATCTCCGGGTCGAAGTTGGTGGCGAAGTAGCGTCCGTGTGACCCGGCGTTCACGTCAAGGATGTCGATCGTATCGATCGTGTCGAAGTACGACTTTGCGGCGAGTGCTGCGTAGGCGTTGACGACCCCGGGATCGAAACCGGCGCCGAGGATCGCGGTGACGCCCCTGTCGGCGCAGGCGTCGGCCTTCTTCCACTCGTGGTTGGCGTACCACGGCGGATCCTCACAGACGGACTCGGGATCCTCGTGGATCGCCGTGTCGATGTAGGCGGCGCCGGTCTCCAGGCAGGCGTCGAGCACGGACATGTTGACGAAGGCGGTGCCCAGGTTAACCACGATCTGCGACTCGGTTTCGCGGATCAGCGCAGCGGTGGCCGCGACGTCGAGGGCGTCGAGTTGGCGGGCGTGGAGCTTGTGGGAAGCGTCCTTCAGATGGCCCTTGCGATGGACGCTCTCGATGATCGCCTCACACTTCGACAGTGTGCGCGAGGCGATGCAGATGTCGCCGAGCACGTCGTTCTGCATCGCCGCCTTGTGCGCTGCGACATGGGCGACGCCGCCGGCGCCGATGATCAGCAGGTTCGTCTTCATGGGTTTTCCTCCTCAGGACAAGCTGCGCTTGAAATCGTCGTACTCGAATTCGCGAACGACCTCGACCTCGCCATCGAGGCGACGCACGACGATCGAGGGCATGCGCAGACCGTTGAACCAGTTGGTCTTGACCATCGTGTAGCCCGCTGCATCAGCGAAGCGGACCTCGTCGCCGACGCGCAGAGGTTGTTCGAGCGCGAACTCCCCGAACACGTCACCCGCGAGGCACGTGCGTCCGGCGATCGTGACCCGATGCGATCCGCCGGACGGCGCATCCACTCGCGGATGTGTGCCATAGATCAGATGATCGAGCATGTGCGCCTCGACGGAGGCGTCGACGACGGCGATGTCGACCTCGTTGTGGACCACGTCGAGCACGGTCGTAACGAGCTGCGCGGTTCCGGTGATCACTGCTTCGCCCGGCTCGAGGTAGATCTGCACGCCGAAGCGGGCGGCGAGGTCGCGCAGCATCGTCGAGAACCGGTCGACCGGGTAGTCGGGCTCCGTGAACGAGATGCCGCCGCCCAGACTGATCCAGTCCATCTTGTGCAGGACGTCGGCGTAGCGATCGGAGATGTTCCCGATGGCGGTGTTCAGTGCCTCGAAGTCCTCGTTCTCGCAGTTGAAGTGGAACATCAGCCCGCTCAGGTCTACGGCGGCGGCGCGCAACTCGTTGTCGTCGGTGACTCCGAGGCGCGAGTGCGGGCGGGCGGGATCGGCGAGGTCGAAGTGCGAGTAGCTGACACCCGGGTTGACGCGCAGGCCGAGCGGCACGGCGCCCGCACTCGCCTTGTGCATCTGCAGTTGACGAACTGAGTTGAAGATCACCTTGTCGGCGAACCCCGCCACCTCGGCGACCTCATCGGCGCTCCACGCGACGCTGTAGGCGTGCACTTCCTTGCCGAAGTGCTCCCGCCCGAGACGGGCTTCGTAGAGCGAACTGCTCGTCGTACCGTCGAGATGTTGCGCCATCACCTCGAACACCGCCCACGTCGAGAAGCACTTCAAGGCGAGAACCGCCTTCGCTCCGGACGTCGCACGAACACGGTCGACAACCTCGAGGTTGTGGACGAGGCGCGGCTCGTCGATGAGGTAATAGGGAGTGGGAAGGGTCATGACGAAGGATTCGCATGCACGCTCGGCGCATCTGGCGCCACAGCGGAGCGACCCAGATGATATCGCTGCGCGGATGGCTGGGCGTTCACCAGCCAAGCTGTCACAGATGTTTCGAGACTGTGTGGGGGTGTGTTGTTTCGGTGTGTTGTTTCGGGAATCGAACTTGCATCTTCAGCTTGGGAAGCGCTTCGAGGAAAGCACGCACAGTGTCAGGTGGCGTGCAACGACCGGGCGTGACGTCGGACAGCGTGGTCAGGGCGAGAGCTTGTTCTTTGAGGGCGAGACCGGCGTGCAGGTAGATCGGAGTATTTAGCGACGGGCAACTGGATCCTGCGGTGATTGTGCGGCGGGTGACGAGCGGGCCGGCGGCGTCGCGGCTCAGCGGTGTTCGACGGCTGGTGAAAGACAGCCCGCAGCGGGCTTGCTGTGGCATCTGTTGTGCCAGGTCCGAAGAACACTGACGGGTCAGGAGGTGTGAGATGAGTCCGGTGAACTTGCCCACCAAACGGGGCCCTCTCAACACCCAGATTTGCACTTGGTTAGCCCTCGTGATTCCTGCAGCGCATGCTGTCTTAAAGAATGTTCGAGAATTATGTTTGCTTTCGTGGCGATCCGGGCATTTCAACTGTGTGCCCGCCCCGTGGGCACACCACGACGTCCGAAGCCCAGGTCGAAGCGCCTCCTTACCCCCAAGCGAAGCGCTCCCTGGGTTTCGGCATCGTCGCCCGGTCACCGACGGTTGCGGCGGCGCGGGACATGCGGCCCAACGTGGAGTCGGTGTGGTCTGTCTGTACGAGATATCAGCCGGATGGGCGGAGTCCGAGACCCGAGTCGGCAGTGTTGTCGAAGTGGTCTTCGATGAGCACGACGTGTTGCCCGCTCGGGCGAGGAGTGGCGCGGCGATGGCAGCTCTCAACCCTGTTTGGCAGTGGACGTGGACAGCGCCGTCAGGTACGTCGTCGAGGCGGTCGAGCAACTCGTGCAGCGGGATGCTGGTAGTGCCGTTCAAGTGTTTGACGGTGAACTTGCGGCGGGGGCGTAAGTCGACGACCTACTCCCCACGATGGATGCGTCGGGCGAGTTTGACCGGGTCGACCGGCGTAGGGGCTGATAGATCGATGGCAATATCGCCGGCGATGTTGACGAGGAACTTCATGAAGCCCGCCGTCTCGCTCATCTCGACCGCTGGGCCAACGCTCTTCATCGGGCGCTTGGCGATGAGTACGTTGCGGCCGCTGTCGCGTGCTTGCGAATTGGTCATGCCGACCCGCCCGAGAAGTGGTCGGTGAACAGTCCGTGGCACAGGATCCGGTCGGAGATGTGCCGGGGATCCTTGTCGAACAGATTGGCAACGACGACCTCGTGGTCGTTGTCGGAGGTGCGGGTGAACGCTCCCTCACCGCCCGAGTTTGAAACATCGGTGGAGTGGGCAGCGCTCCCGCATGGATTCCCCTGCTTTTCCGTTGCGCCGCGCCGATGCGCTGGTGCTCTTCGGAATCACCGGTGACCTCGGCGAATCGAAACTGATCCCGGCACTCCTCGAACTGTGCGGGACGGGTCGGCTCGACGGCGTTCCCGTCATCGGCGTGGGACGAAGTGAGCGATCCGACGAAGACATCAAGGACCTGATCGTTCGTGCAGCCGAGGGTGCCGCTGAGGGTGCCGCGGGCTGCGAAGCTGATGACTCCGTTGACCCGAGTCGTCTGGACCTGCACTATGTGAGCGGTGATGCTGCCGCGTCGGCCACGTTCGACGAGATCGCCGACGTTCTCGGCGACGCCCGGTTGCCGGTCGTCTACGCAGCGCTTCCGCCGGCGGTGTTCGGCGACGCTGCTCGGGCCATCGCATCGAATCGCATGTCCGATGAGACTCGTTTTGTCGTGGAGAAACCATTCGGGACCGATGTGGCGTCAGCTCGCGAACTCCACGACGAGATGACGGCGTCCCTCGGCAGCGATGGGCTACTGATCGTCGACCGGATCGCGATCGACCTTCGTGAACGCAACGACCTGGCAGATCGTGGCTCCTTCTACGAACAGGTGGGCGTGATCGACGATGTGGTGCAGAACCATCTCATCCAGTTGGCCGCGCTGGCCCTGATGGAGCGGCCCGCTGACCACAGCGACGAGGCATATCACGATGAGCGAGCAGCAACCATCGAGTCGATGCGTGTCCTTCCCGACTCGGTGGGGCTCGGGCAGTACCACGGGTACCGGCACCATGAAGACGTCGCCGACTCGCCGCCACGAGGGCATCACGCCGCGGCGCTTCGGCGAGTCGAGGCGGAGCTGTGTGGGCCCTCCGAGCACGGCGACCTCGGCGACTATGCAACGCTGCTCGACGATGCGCTCGACGGTTCCCGGCGCCACTTCGCACAGATCGACGACGTGCTCGCAGCTTGGCGGCTCGTCGCGGACCTCTCGACAGCGAGCCGTGAACTTCAGCTCTATGCGCCGGGTTCGACGGGGCCGGGCCGCTGATGTCGCAGCCACTCGAAGAATACGGATTGGTCGGTGACACCGAGACGCTTGCCATCGTCCACGAGACCGGTTCAATCGATTGGATGTGCTGGCCCAGGTTCGACTCGCCGAGCATCTTCGGATCGCTGCTCGACCCCGACGGCGGTAGTTGGTCCATTCGCCCTTCCGGTCCCAGTGACGGCCACATTGAGTCGCGCCAGGTCTACCTGTCGGGCACCAACGTTCTGCTCACCCGCTTTCACACGCCTACCGGGATCATGGAGATCGAAGATTTCATGTCCGTCAGACTCGGCGACCGTCACGGTGCTCGTCAACTCGTTCGCATCGTGCGCTGTCGCCGTGGTCATGTCGAAGCGACCTCGAACCTGCTCATGCGCCCCGACTACGGACGCGGCGAATGGACGGTCGAATGCTTGGTTGAGGACCGTAACTCGATCCTGCTGAGCAGCAGTGGCGAGCACGAGTTCGAATTGACGATGTCATCGTCGGCCTCCGTCGACATTACCTCCGCAGACAATGGCGGCGACCCCAGCCCGATCACCAGCCCGATCACCGGATCGTCGCTGTTCGCCACGGTCGAACTTGCTGAGGGGGAGTCGGCGTTCTTCGCCCTCGGAGACACTGCGCTCGACCAGGCTGGCTGCGATGAAGCCTTGCGACAGACACTGGAGTTCTGGCGTGATTGGTCGGGGGCGAGCACCTATGACGGCAGGTGGCGAGAGCACGTCGAGCGGTCGGCGCTGACCCTCAAACTACTCACCCACGCGCCGACCGGCGGGATCATTGCCGCAGCGACCACGAGCCTCCCCGAGGTCATGGGTGGCGAACGCAACTGGGACTATCGATACGTCTGGATTCGCGACGCGGCGTTCACGTTGTACGCATTCATCGAGCTCGGGTATCTCTCCGAAGCTGAGGCTTTCACCGAGTGGCTCGTCCAGCGCGTGCAGACCTGCGACCGGTCGGGCGATCGACCGCCGTTGTCACCCATGTACGACCTCGACGGCAACGCGCAGATCGAAGAGATCGAACTCGACCACTGGTCTGGGTACGGCGAGAGCACGCCCGTCCGAGTCGGCAATGCGGCCAGTGGGCAACTGCAGTTGGACATCTACGGCGAGATAATCGATGCGCTGTACCTGGCTGACAAGCACGGCGATGGGCTGGGCCTCGACACCTGGCAGAACGTGTGTGTGCTCGTCGATTGGGTGGTCGAAAATTGGACGCGTCCCGATGAAGGCATCTGGGAAACCCGAGGTGGTAAACAGCGACACACGTCGTCGCTGCTCATGTGTTGGGTGGCTGTCGAACGCGCCATGCGCATGGCGCGCCATGGGGGCCGGCCCGCACCGTACGAGCATTGGCGAGCGGCCCGCGACGAGATGCATGCGTGTCTCGTCGACGAGGGCTGGAACGACGACCTGGCTGCGTTCACGCAGACACTCGGTGGGTCGACGCTCGACGCGTCGCTGCTGCTCATGCCGCTCGTCCGATTCGTCTCGCCGACCGATGAGCGCTGGCTTTCGACGCTCGATGCCATCGGCGAACGACTCGCGCACGGACCGCTTGTCGACCGCTACGACTCGACAGCGACCGACGACGGGCTCGACGGAGACGAGGGCTCGTTCACCATGTGTTCGTTCTGGTACGTCGAAACATTGGCGCGGGCAGGGCGGCTCAACGAGGCGCGATCGATGTTCGACCGGCTGCTGTCGTATGCGAGCCCGACCGGTCTGTTCAGTGAAGAGATCGGACCCAACGGTCGACTTATCGGCAACTTCCCACAAGCGTTCACACATCTGGCGCTGATCAGCGCAGCGATTCATCTCGACGAACTGCTCGCATAAACAGCGTCGCGCGGAGCGCAGACGCGTCGCGGGTCGAGGACAGAGATTGAACGCGCGGTTGAACGGGTACTGCTGACTCATGAGCGATTCACATGCCGAACACCTGGACCCGACCGTCTTGGGCGAGGAGGTCGGTGACACCGGACGCCCCGGTGATGACTTCCCACGCGACGAGCCACTCGCTGTCGAGGATTCGTCGATCGTTGCACACGGCGTGATCGCGCGCGACGACGTGGCGAGTCGCGACGAACGCCTCGTTCCCGAAGCCGAAGCCGAAGAACGCAATGCCGCAACCGGCGCTCCGGCAATGCAGGGCCGCCCTGCAGGCCTCGTCGACCCGGCGATGTCCACTGCGACGGCACCATCGATCGACGATGACGAACAACAGCTCATCGCGACCGAGTCGGTTGAGCAAGAACAGAGCCCGGAGGCTCGCGCTCTGCACGAGGAATCCGGCCAATAGCTCTGAGTTTGATCCGTCCTGATGCAGCCTTGAGCTGAGCCAGCTGGGCCGGCGCGAATACAACATCACGGAGGGTCACCAGATCGAGAGCGTCAACGACGCGTCGGTTCGTCGAGATCGGTTCCGTGTTGAAGCGCCTGAATATGGTGACCGCGATCGTGGTGGTCGGAGCCACCGTGGTGCTTTCCGGTCGTTTGCAGGGTTCCGGTTCTCGACCGACGTGGTGGTGCTGGCGGCTCGCTGGTACCTCCGCTCGGGCTTGTCTTACCGCGATGTTGAAGAACTCCTGGCCGAACGCGGCATCGAGGTCGTTCACGTCACGATTTACCGGTGGGTGCAACGCTTCACCCCGCTCGTGATCGACGTGGCGCGGCCGTGTCGTCGCAGTGTTGGTGATCGCTGGCACGTCGATGAAACCTCTGTGAAGGTGGCCGGTGTGCGGCGCTCTGTGTACCGCGCGGTCGATCAGCGCGGCGAGGTCATCGAGATTTTGGGGTCGGAACGTCGCGGCTTCGTTGCAGCGCGTCTCCGACCTGCTCCACGACACGACGCAATATGAGAACAATCCAATCGAGTGCGATCACGGACGGCTCGCGGCAAGACTGCGGCCGATGCGCGGTTTACGAACCGACCGGGCCGCATCGACAGTGATGAGCAGGCACGCTTTATTCCAAAACCTGAGACGCGGCCACTACGAACTCGGCGTCGAAGCCCGCCCAGAGCATCTCTGCGTGGCGGCAGCATTCGACGAACTCGCTGCGTCCGGAGTTCATCATCGAAACCAAAAACCGGGGCGTCGACGTCGCCGACATCAGGCGCGAAACCTGGCTCAAAGCACTGTGCACCATGCGGTTTTTCGGTCGGACCACCGGCTGGTGGAACCGCAACCCCACCATCTCCATGACGCTGTGAAACCAATCCTGGTGGCCCCCTGGGGTACCAGCCGCGCGGTCTTGGCGTGATTTGCAGACGCCCATCGTTCAACGAGTTAGCTCGTGGGGAGCCCCTCGTACTGAAGGACTCGTTCGTCTTTCGGGTAGTCGGCATACCCCTCGCGAAACGTGCGGTAGGTAGGCATCCACCCGCTGGCGCGAAGTAGCGCGTTACTCAACCGTTTGCCGTGAGCCTGCTCGGGGTCGGCTGCCGGGGGACTCGGCAACGCCAAGCGTCGAGCGATGTGCGCTGCAACGTCGCCAAGCAGGGCTGGTTCGTCGTCGGCACCGAGGTAAAGAGGTCGTGGAGGTTGCGGTCGGGTGAGCAAATGAATCACCGCTGCGGCGGCGTCTTCGCGGTGGATGCGGTTCGTCCACCGATTCGGGTCGGTGACCTCGCCCTTGGCGACCTTGTCAACGAAGCGTGCCGGCCCCCGGCCGTACAGACCGGCCAGTCGCAGGATCGTGCCGTGGGGGACTCGAGAAGCGAAAAGCTGTTCGGCTTCGAGGAGCACCTTTGCGGTCCCGCCGCTGGGTTCGGCGGTGGTGTCTTCGGTGCAAATGATGCTCGGGTCGTCGGTGCCGAAAACGCCAGTCGAGGAGACCAACACAGCCCTTGACGGTTGCTGTCCCATGTCGTCGAGGCAATCCAATGCTCGCCCGAGCCCGCCGACGTAGATGGCTCGGTAGGCGTCTTCGGTGCGTGGGCTCGCAGAGAGAGCAATGACGAGGTGCCCCAGGTCGAGGTCCGGAAGGTTCGGAGCCTCACGTGTGAGGTCGGCCGACACGCCAATGAGTGGCGGTGGGACACGGTCGGCGTTGCGTCGGATGGCGACCACGCGATGTCCCAGTCCCGCAAGGCGCAATCCGATGTCGGCGCCAAGGTCGCCGCAGCCCACAAGTAACACGTCTGGATTCATTCGAAAAGGGTACGGCAAGACGACGCGACGGGAGCCGGATCGCGTGACCTGTGTGATGCCGGCACTTGAATCGGGGCGGATGTGAGCATTATCGGGCACATTGTGGTCGGGGTACCAACAGCGTCAGAGCGTGCATCTTGTCGGATGAAGTGTGCTCAAGCGACTTGTCGGGCTGCGCAGTTACGGGCGGCTGCGTACGGGTTGTGACGAGGTTCTGCTGGTGATTCTGAATTTCGGACCGCTCTTGATGCTGGTGCGGAGCGATCGGAGGTGCTGTGAGCAGAGCTTTCATCCGAGAAGTGTTCCAAAACGACGGGAGATCAGGTTGTGATATTCCGGCTCGTTTCACGGTGTCAGGGACACCGATCCGGCACTTGAGGCGACCCAGGCGGCGGCTGTTCAAAACTCACCCTTTGTGACACGAAATCATGTTCGACGAGAACATGGCGGAAACCCGGCGCCGTGCCGGATCAGCCGGACTTCAACGACTTCGCTGCTCGGCTCGGATTGATCCCAGAAACCGAGCAGGATCCCGACACTCGCCCCGAAGCGAGCCCCACCACCGGCTCAGCAAGCTCGTCGAACGGATCGATCAATGAGTACGAACCACGGTCCCCCGATCAAGAACGACGACCCATAGGAGCCGCTCCGCGACGACGACCTTCGTCAAGGACGCTGATGTGATCTCGATCCAACTGGTCTAACTCGACCGAGAGCGCTGCCCAGTTGTCTCGCAGGTGGTCGACGTCGCTGGTCTTGGGTACCGCCGTCGTCTGAGGCTGGGTCAGCAACCAGGCCACGGCGATCGATGCCGCAGACACCGAGTGTTTCTCGGCCAACTCGCGCAGCGTGTCCTCGACCAACACGTCACCGCGAGCGAGAGGTGAGTACGCGGTGAATGCCCAGTCCTGGCGCACACACCAGTTCCTCAGCTCGATCTGTTGCAGGAAGGGATGACACTCACACTGCAACACCTCGAGCGGGGCGAAGCCAGCGGCATCATCGAGCTGTTCGACGGTGAAGTTTGACGCTCCGATGTGATGGG
>JBLIMF010000086.1:0-10734 GCA_047638615.1 Gammaproteobacteria bacterium | reverse complement strand
ATGACCCTCGACTCGGCGTTCACTGATGAGGTTGCCTTGCAAGCCCATCTCGAGGAACTGCTCGGTGCCGACATCAAACGGCTCAAGGTGAAGAAGGTTGATCTTGTATCGGACACGACCTCGGTCGATGTCCGGTTCCGACTGCCCGAAGGTCGTCGCGCGACGTGAGTACATCGGGGTCGGGGACGGTCGACGCACTCGCGCCCATCTCGCTGGCAGACCTCGACGCGATCGCCGCACTCCAGGTTCGCAACGACCGGAAGTACGTCGTCGACGAGACCATCGTTGATCTCATGCTCTGCGAGCTTGCCAGCGGCTTACAGATCCTCCAGATCGATGGCCTGCGAACGTTCAACTATCGCTCGGTCTACTTCGACACGTCCAATTTCGACCTTCACCACGCGGCCGCCGGCGGCCGTCGCCGACGTTTCAAAGTGCGAACGCGGACCTACGAAGACTCGGCGCAGGTGATGCTTGAGGTCAAGACCAAAGATGGGCGTGGTCGCACGGTCAAAGAACGGCTCGACTACGACATCGACAACAGCAGCCACCTCACGCCCGAAGGCCGTCGGTTCCTGCAGGTGGTACTCGCGTCGTCGGATGTTCCGGTGACCAACGAAGTGCTGAACGCTACTGGGCTGCGCCCGGTCTTGACCACGGCATACAGGCGGTCGACGATCGTCCACGAAACATCAGGCACGCGTGCCACGATCGACTCTGCGTTGGTATGCACCGCAACCGACGGCCGCAGTACATCGCTCGACGCAGTGATCGTCGAGTCGAAGTCACCAACAGCAGCCGGCCCCGTCGACCGATGGATGTGGGCCCACGGGCATCGGCCCGTGAAGATCAGCAAGTGCTCGACTGGCCTCGCAGCGCTCTACCCCGAGCTGCCGTCAAACAAGTGGCGCCGAACGCTCGACCGTCACTTCAGCTGATGCCCGACGGCCGCATTCTCGTACCGTCGTGAGATGACGATGATCCGGCTCCGCGATTGCGACTTCTCCTACGATCTTGCGGGTGCGGGTGCGGGTGCGGGTGCGGCCACGCCGTTCGTGTGGGGCCACGGGCTGACAAGCAGCCGGGCAAGCGAGGATCGCATGCCACTTGTGGATTGTTCTCGGCTCACCTCTGGAAGACAAGTCCTGCGTTATGACGCGCGCGGCCACGGAGAATCGGGCGACCTCATGCGGCCAGCGGAAGGCGCGTGGTCTGAGCTCGCGCTTGACCAGATCGCCCTCATCGATGCGCTCGGGTTCGACAAGGTCTCGCTCGGCGGAGCATCGATGGGAACAGCCACAGCGCTCCATGCAGCGCTGCATCTTGGCGATCGCGTCGAGCAATTGATTCTCACGATCCCGCCGACTGCGTGGGCGAGTCGCGCCGAGCAGATCGGCCTCTACGAACAGATGGCGCAGGCGGTCGAAGCACAGGGAGTCGCCCCACTCGTGCACGGCGCCAAGACGATGCCGCCGCCGGACCCGTTCATCGGCGATACCGATTATGTCGAGCGCCGGGTCGAAGGCCTCGAAGCTGCCGACACCGTTCGCCTTGCGTCGATGTTCCGTGGCGCAGGCCACGCTGACCTTCCTGGCGAAGATGCGCTCCCGGCGCTGACGATGCCGGCGCTGATTCTGGCGTGGACCGGCGACACCGGTCATCCAGTTTCGACCGCCGAGCGACTCGGTGAGCTGCTGGCGAACAGCCAGGTCGTGCTCGCTTCGACCCGCGCCGAACTCGACACATGGACGCAGCGGTGCGTCGACTTCCTGAACGGCTGAACGGCTGAACGGCTGAACGGCTGAACGACTGAACGACCCGACCCGGGGTGGCCGGATTTCTTAGGCGGAGGTTTTCACGCGGGCGCCGGCGAAGCGCATGACGCCATCGACGATCGGAGCCTTGGCAATCAGCTTCTTGTCGGCGCTGTAGCGCTGCGGATTCAGCCACGGTGACCGATCGCCCTGGCGGGGGAGGAGTGGCATCATCCGCTGCATGTAGCCGGACGAGAAGTCTTGGATGAACGGGTGCTCGGTCATGTTGGAATCTTCAGGTCGCATCCGCGGCGTGGCCTGGGTGGTGCCGCTTTCGGTCATGTGGTTGATGAGACGGCACACCCACTCGCAGGTGATGTCGGCGCGCAGTGTCCATGACGCATTGATGTAGCCGAACGACGACGCCAGGTTCGGCACATCGGAGTACGCAATGCCCTTGTATGTCCAAGTCTTTGAGAAGTCGACCGGCTCGCCATCAACGCTGAAGTCCATGTCGCCGATTGTGACGAGCTGAAGACCAGTCGCTGTGACAATGATGTCGGCATCGAGATGCTCGCCGTTGGTGAGCTTGATACCCGTCTCGGTGAACGTCTCAATCTCGGCGGTGACGACCGAAGCGGCGTCAGAGTTCAGTGCATTGAAAAGGTCGCTGTCTGGGATGAGACAGAGCCGCTGGTCCCACGGGTTGTAATCAGGAGTGAAGTGCTCGTCGACCATCTCGTCGGGGAGTTCCTTGCGAATGAGCCCGAGCAGCTGGCCTTTGACCTTCTCTGGCTTGCTGCGTGTCTGCTTGTAGAAGAACTCGCCCATGGTCGAGTTCTTCCAGCGCGTGATGTTGTACGCCACACGGTCGGGTAGCACCTTGCGGAGCCCGTTCGCGACTGCGTCGATCGAGGGGCGTGACACCACATAGGTGGGGGAGCGCTGCAGCATTGCGACGTGCTCGGCGTCTTTGGCCAAAGCCGGAACGAGTGTCATCGCCGTGGCGCCAGATCCGATCACAACGATGCGTTTCCCGTGGTGGTCGAGGTCCGCCGGCCACTTCTGAGGATGAACCACTTGACCGGCGAACTGCTCGGCACCGGGGAAATCGGGTTCGTAGCCACCCTTGTAGGAGTAGTAACCCGAGCACATGAACAGGTAGTTGCAGGTGTACTCGACGGGCTGCTGTTCGCCCTCTTGGCCGACGTGCACGTTAAGCGTCCATGTCGATGTCTCGCTTGACCACGATGCCGCACCGACCTGATGGTCGAAACGCATCTGCTTGTCGATGCCGAACTCGGCGGCGGTGTCTTTGACGTACTGCAGGATCGACGGGCCGTCGGCTATCGACTTGGCATCGGTCCACGGCCGGAAGCTGTAACCGAGGGTGTGCATGTCGCTGTCCGAACGTACGCCCGGGTAACGGAAGAGGTCCCAGGTGCCGCCGAGCGATGGACGACCTTCGAGGATCGCGTACGACCGGTCCGGGCAGTTCTGCTGCAAGTGGTAACCCGCACCGATGCCGGAAATACCGGCGCCCACCACAAGGACGTCAAAATGTTCAGCAATCATCGGCTCGAACTTACTGACCCGACTGCGCCGCCGAGTAGTCGTGCGTGGTCAGCGGGCTGACGGCAGGCTCGCTGCCTGGGCGGCTGTTGCCGTCGCCGCTGCTGCGCAGACCCTGTCGTCGGCACCCCCGATGCGGGCGGTGAGGAACCCGGCTGCAAACGCATCGCCGCAGCCCAACGTGTTGCGGAGCTCGGTCGGTGCTGCGGGAACCGAGAACGTCGGCTTGCCGCGCCGAGCGACGGTCGCGCCGTCGGCGCCTTTAGTGACAACGACGCAGTCAGCGAGGTCGAGCAGCGCGCTGGCGGCCATCACGGGGTCGTCGACATCGGCCAGGAGGGCTGCTTCGTCGTCGCTCGGGAACATCACATCGCACCCGCTGAATGCTTCTCGGACTGACGCAACGTCGGACCGGGCCCGGATGAGTTGTGCCGCCGACGGGTCGACCGACCACGGTATGCCGAGTGCGGATGCCTGCTTCGTGAGCTGGATGAACAGTGATCGGCTCTGTTCGGTGAGGAAGGTGTAACCGGTTAGATGCAACCACGAGGCTGCTGCAAGCTGGTCGGCGTGAACGTCGCCATCGTCCAGCGCTGTCTGCCCACCGAGATCCGATATCAACGACCGATTCCCGTCCGGGCCGACGATCGCTGCCACTGCTCGAGTCGAAGCCCCGGCCCGTCGGATGACGTGCGTCTCGACACCTGCCTGCACCAGGCCATCGACGAGGAACGTGCCGAGATCGTCGTCGCCGACCACACCGACGAATCCGACGGTCGATCCGGTCCGGGCCGCCCAGACGGCGACGTTCGCCGCCGACCCCCCGCCGTGCATGTCAATGGTGCCGTCGGTGTCGGAGCCAATGACGAGGTCGTCGGCAAGCGAGATCGCGAGATCCGCATTGAGGTCGCCGACGCAAAGCAGGTTGACCATAGGCAGCTGGTGTTAGCCCTTCGCGAGGCGTTCGAGCATGGCGCCCATCTGGGCGTGCACAGCATTGACGGCCTGGAGCGGGCGCATCATCACCTTGAACTCGGTGATGATGCCGTCGTCATTGCACGTGATGATGTCGACGCCGTTGACGTACTTGCCTTCGACCGTGGTTTCGAATTCGAGCATGGCGTGGTGGCCCTGGAGAATCGTCTTGATGTAGCCGAACTCGCCGGAGCCTGATTCGGCCGCCTTCGTTTCGACGTCGGCGTCGCCGCCGAGCGTCCCGCCTGCGGCCGTCAGGTACAGCATCGTGATGTCGCGACCCTCTTGTGGGGTGAATACGACTGGCGAGAGAAACACGACGTCGGGATGGAGTATCGACTCGAGGCCGCGGCCAAGGTTGCCCTTGATATGGAGGTACCAGTTGTCCATGCAGCCGAAGATCGGATCACGGGTGTCGGCGCTCTCTTGGGTGGTGGTGTCGTTGCTCATCCGAGTGACTCCACGGAGTCAATCATGTACTTGTTGATGTTGGCGTTCGAGAGTGCGAGGCCCTTTCGGGTCTCCTGCCACGCAGCCATGTGGTCGCTGGCGAAGTGCGCGTCGAGCGATGCCTGATCGTCCCACAGCTCGTAGAGCATGATGCGGTTATCGTCGTTCGGGTCGGGCGAGAAAACGTACTCCTGGCAGCCGGCCTCATTGAGGGTCGCAACGACCATAGGTTGCACCGCATCGAGGAACGCGGCACGTTCCCCTGGTTGAGTTACGAGAGTTCCAGCGACGATCAGCATGCGCCAACCGTATTGCACGAGTGCATGATCGACCTCAACGGTGCGACGCTGCAGAGATACCCCAGTGAATGTCCGTGCAATCAACGACAGCGCAATGCATGACAGTCGGGGACTGGCACGAATCCGTTGCCCGGTGCGATACCTGCCACGATCACCGGATGGCCGTTGTCCCTGGAGCTTCCGAACTGCTTGATCCACCAGAGGTCGGCCGACAATTTCGCGCAGACCGCAAAGTCAGGCTCGGCGACGTCGACCCAAGCGGTCAGCTGCGCCTCGATGCAACGGCCCGCTACCTTCAAGACATTGCGGGCGACGATGCATCCGGTGCCGAACTTGACGGTGCATGGGGCTGGGTCGTCAGGCGCTCGATGATCGAGGTGCGGCAACCGGCGGTACTCGACGAGGTCGTCACCGTGACGACGTACTGCACCGGCGTCGGCCGGAGCTGGGCGGAACGAACAACGATTCTGGCAGGATCACTCGGTGCCGACATTGCGACCGTCAGCGTCTGGGTCCAGGTCGCTGCTGACACCGGCCGGCCGGCAGCGCTGACGCAACAGTTCGTCGACACCTACGGTTCCGCCTGCGGCGGACGGAAGGTTTCTGCACGGCTCACACTGGCGGCGCCGACCGACTCGGACGGAGCAATCCCGTGGAGTGTCAGGCGAGCTGATCTCGACCCGTTCGAACACGTTAATAATGCGGCGAATTGGGCCTTTGTTGAGGAGTCGCTCAACGGAATGGGGCCACGGCGCGGCCGCGCCGAGATGGAGTTTGTTGGGCCGGTCATGCACGGGACAAACGTCCAGAGCGTCACCGAGTCCACCGACGGCGTGAGGTCGATGTGGCTATTGAATGAAGGCTCGGTGCTCAGCGCAGCGCGCTGGTCGCCGGTCGACTGAATTCAGCGGAGGACGATGCCGGGCGTGCCGTCAGCGGTTGAGCCGATATGGGCCGCTTGATGACCGGTGGCATCAAGTTCGGCGAGCACGGCAGCGGTTTCACCGGGATCGACCCCGAAGACCAGGCCGCCTGAGGTTTGTGCGTCAGCAATCAACAACTGACGTGTCTCGTTGTGGCTGCCGGCATCGAGGAACTCGACACCCCACTCAAGGTTGCGGCGTGACCCGCCCGGCATGACCCCTGCCTCGGCGAGGTCGACAGCGCCGCTGAGGAATGGCACGGCGTCGAACTCGATGGTGGTGGAGACATGCGATTCGAGCGACATGCGGCCCAGGTGGCCGAGGAGCCCAAAGCCGGTGACATCGGTACAGCCAGTGGCGCCGGCACTGACGGCCAGGCGGCAGGCGACGTCGTTCAAACGAATCATTGAAGCAACAGCACCGGCGGCCTGGGCTTCGGTTGCAGCACTTGACTTGATCGCCGTGGTCAGCACGCCGACGCCCAACGCTTTGGTCAGGATGATGTCTTGCCCTGGGCGGAGCCCGGCGTTGGTCAGGATGCGATCAGGATGGACCTCACCGGTGACCGACATGCCGTACTTGGGTTCGGGGTCGTCGATCGTGTGTCCTCCGACGATCACAAAGCCGCCAGCGGTTGCGATGTCTTGCCCGCCAGCGAGCAGCTCGGACAGCAATTCGAGCGGCAATGCGTCTTTGGGCCAGCCGACGAGGTTCAGTGCGAAGAGCGGGCGACCGCCCATGGCATAAATGTCGGACACACTGTTCGCTGCGGCCACTTGGCCCCAGGTACGCGCATCATCTACCACCGGGGTGATGAAGTCGGCAGTGGAGACGATTGCTTGATCGTCGTCGAGCCTCCACACCGCAGCGTCGTCGCCGGTGTCGGTGCCGACGAGGAGTTCGTCGGGGTGGTCGGTGTCGAGACGGCGCACGACGTGCGCCAGATCGCCAGGGGCGATTTTGCAGCCTCAACCGGCGCCGTGACTGAACTGCGTCAGTCGAATTCGGTCGCGCTCGTTGTCGTTGTCATGCACGCGTTCCCCCTTTCCGAAACTGTCCGTGTGGCGAGGTCTGATGAGCTCATTCTGGCTGAAGGTCGAGGTCGACCATCAATTCATTTGCGATGTCTTCAAGTGTTTCGCGGAGATCGTCGGGCGCCAGTCCGTTTGGAACTCGAAGTGTCGCCTTTGCTTCGAAAAGGGGCTCTCCGGACATCGGCGCCGACGACGTCCGGGTCTCGAGCTCGAGGATGCTGACGTTGCGTGTGGCGAGTGCTGCGGAGATCTCGCTGATAATTCCGGGGCGGTCCTGGCCAATGAGTTCAAGACGCAGCACGTTCTCAGCCCGCACGTCTTCAGTTGACGATGAAGCAATCGCCACCTGGACGTCGAGGAGGCCCTGTGCGTTGAGGCCATCGAGGCTGGCCTGGAGTGCCGTGACGTTCTCGTCAGGCACGGAGACGACCACGATGCCGGCGAACTGGCCGGCAAGCCGCGCCATATGGCTGCGGTCCCAGCTACCGCCATGGTGGGCGATCGGATCGGCAAGGGCGTCGACGAGTCCGGATGTGTCGTTGCCGATGACGGTGAGAACCAGTGTTGCCATCGGTGCAGTGTGCCAGAAGTCGGCAGGCCGAGGTCTGAACTCAGTATGACAAGTTCAGTAGGCGGCAACAATTGGGGCGAGCTCGGTCGGTGTCGCACCGTGCATAATCACCGCGTTGGCGCCGAGCGACATCTGGCGGCGAACCGCTGCCGCACACTGTTCTGGCGAGCCGTTGGCTGCGGATGCAAGCCATTCGGCAGGGAGCAGGGTGGCAATGTGTTCGAGTTGTGCGGTCGTCGCCACTGCGTCGATGGCGCCCTTGATGTTTCGCACCATGTTGTCGGCGCGGAACGCGACCAGTACTGCTGGGTCCCAGTTGTTCGTCGTGACCATCAGGTCGCCGTACGCCTGCAAATAGGTGGCGAGGCGGCCAACTGTCTTCTTGAGCCTCAGCGGTGCGTCGATGTGGTCGCCGACCGTGGCGTAGCACGACCAGATCGTGACGTCGTTCGGGTCGCGGCCAGCGCGTTCGGCAGCCCGCCTGACCGTAACGACACAGCGCTCGACCGTTTCGTCGGTAAAAAAGGTGTGGAGGATGACATTGTCGAACGCCCGGCCACCGAGTTCGAGTGTGTTCGGCCCGAAAGCCACGATCGACAAGTCGATGTCTTCGTCGAAGGTCGGGTCGAGCCGGAGTACCGGGTACGCGCCGATGGGGCCGTCGTGGCCGATGATCGTCTCGCCGTGCCACAAGCGCCGCATGACCCGGGCAAAGTCCTCCATTTGCGCGGTCGTAATGCGATCGATGCCGTATGCATCAAACAGAGGGGCGATGCCGCGGCCGATGCCGAGCGAGAAGCGGCCGCCGGTCAGCCGGTGCATCGTCGTGGCGTGGGAGGCCGTGACGATCGGGTGGCGAGTGTTGTGGTTGGTGGCGCCGGTGATGATCTTGATATTGCTCGATACAGCGCCGACTGCGCCCGACAACGTGAAGGCTTCTTTGATGTTGAACCGTTCGGAGATGAACACGGCGCCGAGACCGAGCTCTTCAGCGTGTCGTACCTCGTCGATCAGATCACGGGGTGATTCTGGCGCCCCGGCCAACGTGTAGAACCCCAACTCCGGATGGCGAACCGACTTGTCAGCGCTCATGCTGATTGACCGTAGTGGTGCGCCGACTCGCTCGGCGGGGCGAGCGGTTCGTACCGTTCACACATGATCCGCCTTCGCCAGGTTGCCCTTGTCGCTCACGATCTCTCTGCCGTTGTCGGTGAACTTTGCGACACGCTCGGCCTCACCGTCTGCTTCAATGATCCCGGAGTCGGTGAGTTTGGTCTCCACAACGCCTTGATGGTGATCGGCGATCAGTTCCTCGAAGTCGTGTCACCGACGAAGCCCAACACCGCTGGTGGCCGCCTGCTTGAGAAACGCAATGGCGACGGCGGCTACATGGCCATCTACGAAGTCGATGACCTGGACGATCGGCTCGAACACCTCGCAGCGCACGACACACGAATCATCTGGGCGGGTGACTTCCCGACAATTCGTGGCCGCCACCTGCACCCTCGTGATGTCGGTGGGGTGATTGCTTCGCTCGATCAGCCGATCCCGCAGGGCAGTTGGACTTGGGCTGGCCCGACGTGGCAGCCGAACCAAGATGACTCCGTCGTGGCATCGATTGCTGGGGTCACGGTGGGCGCTGCCGACGCCAGTGCGATGTCGGCACGTTGGCAGGAGCTCGGCCTGCGGACGGCGGTGCGGTTTGTTGCAGCAGGCGAGCGTGGCGAAGGCCTCGATGGTGTCGACCTGGTGGCGAGTGACCGCAACCGAGTCGGCGAATCGCACGACATCGGCGGCGTCACGTTCACGCTCGTGTGAGGGCGGGCGTCTTGCGTGAAGGCGGACGGGCCACGAAGGTCGAACCTTCCGACGCACGCTGCTGCTCGTGCTTGAGCTGAGCTCTGGTCAGTGCAGGCCGGGTGGTTGCAGGCGTGCAAGGTATTCGTTGTCGGTTCGCATGCGTTCGCGCAAGTCGTCGTAGTAGGTGCGGGGTGGGTTGAAGTAGATATGCCCGGTGTCCATCCGCCCGCCATCAGGATGTGAATACGTCGCCGTGGGTTTGGGCGGTGGCCCGGTCGGCAGATTCGGTGACGCGCCTGATGGTTTGATTTGTCGGCCATGGGTGTTGCGGAATTCGAGGCCGTCGGGTTGGTCGGCGTCACCGGTGATGTCGAGTCGGCCCCGGTGGTGCATCCGATGATGTTTGCCGCACACGAGGACAAGATTGGCTGAATCGGTGCGGCCGCCGTGCTCCCAATGAATCAGATGATGTACTTCGAGCCCGAGTGTCGCGTCGCATCCCGGAACCCGACATGCGCCGTGGTCGCGATGCTCAATCACGGTGCGGGTACGCGCCGGCACCACGTACTGGGCGCGGCCAACTGACACCGGCAGACCGTTCGAGACGAATACGGGTGTGACGGTGCCGTCGCAGGTGATAAAACGGCGGATTGCGTCGGGGACGTTCCAGCCGGTCGCGTCGGTCATGCCCCGGTCGGCGTGGTCGGTGTTGATGAACAGGTTGACCCGGAACCGGGCCCGCCGAGTCGGATCGGGGATCGAGTCGAGCGATGTTTGGGCCATCTCATGGAGTGCTTCAGCGAGACCGGCACCGAACTCGCCACGCTGGAAGATGCGCGTGCGGCTTTCGTCGAGTGCCGCTTTCACGACCATCCCAGCGTCCGCGTCGAAGCGACCAGTGAGACGGAACGTGCCGTTCTCGTCCTGCCACATCGACAGGAACTCTTCAACCAACGGCACTCCCGCCTCAGACGAATCCACTGCATCGGCATCGGAAACTACGTGTGTATCGGAGTTCGTTTCGCCCGGGGCGACATCGTCGGGCTGCACCCTGGCGCTCGTTTCGGCGTGATCGAGCCGTTCGCGGCCCTCGTCGTCAAGCTTCGGGAACGGATACTTCTGCAGCACGTAACGGAGCTGTGTGACTGTCATCTCGATCGCGTAGCCACGCGACTGCTCATCAGCCCACCCCGGTGCATTCCGCGCAATTGTCGTCATCTGATCAAGCGACAGCTCGCCGCGCCGGAACGCCTCGATTGAGGCGGGGAGCTGGTCAACCCGCTCGGCTATCGCCACGATCGACTGGGCCATTGCGGGTGCTACGCCGGCCCGCCAAGCAACCCACGCCGACATCGA
>JBLIMF010000085.1:0-11053 GCA_047638615.1 Gammaproteobacteria bacterium | reverse complement strand
TTGAGCATCGCCTTGGTCTCCTGTAGCTGATCGAGGTGCGTCGTCGCTTCTTCGATGCGTCGCTCAAGTTCCGGGATGCGTCCGTACCGGATCTCGGCCGCCAGTTCGAGGTCGGACTCACGCTCGATCTGGGTGCGTAGACCTTCCAGCTCCTCTTTCAAGGACCGGATTGCATCGATCGCGTGCTTTTCCTGTTCCCAGTGCTCTCTCATCTCAGCATTGGAGGCATTCAGCTGAGCAAGCTCATCGTGCAAAACATCGAGCCGCTCGGCTGACAGCTTGTCACTCTCCTTCTCGAGCGCAACCTGTTCGATCTCCAACTGCAGGATGCGGCGCTGCACCACGTCGATCTCGGTCGGGAGCGAATCGATCTCGATACGCAGCTTCGACGCCGCCTCATCCATCAGGTCGATTGCTTTGTCGGGAAGAAAGCGCGACGTGATGTAGCGGTCAGACAGTACCGCAGCGCTGATCAGCGCTGAGTCTTGGATGCGCACGCCGTGGTGCACCTCGTACCGCTCCTTCAGGCCACGTAGGATGCCAATCGTGTCGTCGACCGACGGCTCACCCACGTACACCTGCTGGAATCGACGCTCAAGCGCTGGATCCTTCTCGACATACTTGCGGTATTCGTCGAGCGTGGTGGCACCGATCATTCGCAACTCACCGCGGGCGAGCATCGGCTTAATCATGTTGCCTGCATCCATGGCGCCCTCAGCACCGCCTGCTCCAACGATCGTGTGGAGTTCATCGACGAACGTGATGACTTGCCCGTCAGCGTCGGTGATCTCTTTCAAGACGGCTTTCAATCGCTCTTCGAACTCACCGCGGAACTTTGCTCCGGCAAGCATCGAGCCAATGTCGAGCGAGATCAGCCGCTTGTTCTTGAGGCCTTCGGGGACATCGCCGTCGGCGATACGCGCGGCGAGGCCTTCGACAATTGCCGTCTTGCCGACACCGGGCTCGCCGATGAGCACCGGGTTGTTCTTCGATCGCCGTGACAGCACCTGAATAGCGCGGCGGATTTCGTCGTCGCGACCGATGACTGGGTCGATCTTGCCGTCTTGGGCACGGGCGGTCAGGTCCTGGCCGTACTTCTCGAGGGCCCCGAACTTCTCTTCAGGATTCTGATCGACGATGCGATGTGAGCCGCGCACGTCTTTCAACGCGACCAGCAACTCCTCGGAGCCGATATCGAGACGGTCGTTCATCGCCAGCAACAGATGCTCGACCGACAAAAAGTCGTCGCCGAGATCCTTTTGGTACTTCTCGGCGATGTTGACCTTATTGGTGAGCTCTTTGCTCATCCGGGGCTCGTCACCCCCGTACGCCTTGGGGAGGCTTTGGACACGCTCCTCAGCCTTGCTGCAAACCATTAGGGGCACCTGCCCAAGCTTGGCAAGCACCGCCGAGATGATTGTTCCGTCCTGGCGCATCATGGCACCAAGCACGTGATCAGGGGTCAGTTCGGGGTTCGACAGATCCTTGGCCTGGTCGATCGCCGAGGCGAACGCCTCCTGGGTCTTGATGGTCCACTTTTTCGGATCAAATACCATGCCGTCTCCGTTCGTGTTTGTCGTGCGTTATCAACCTTCTCGAGTCACATCAGATCAGATTCAATCCTGCAACGGCGCCGCCTCACGGAGGTAGTCGATCACGCCATCAGCGATCTCCGTCACGTCTTTGTAGTCACGCACGGAAGGCGGCATCAACTCAACTGAGGCTGCGAGGCGTTTGAACACATCGGGGTCATCGCTCATCGATGGGAGCGGGGTGACGTAGGTGCGGATCGTGAACAACACGCAGTTCGTCTCGGGGAACCTCCGCAATGTCTCACGTTCTACACGAAGAAAGATCTGCTCAGGGCGGCACGCCGCGGGCCGTGGGGCCGCTGTTCCATCGAGCGGGGTGTACCAGTCAGCGGTGTCGAGCAGGCCCCAACCAAGCCGCCAGAAGCTGCGTTCCGGTCGCAACCGGTCGAAGAATCGATTGACAGGCACTTCGAGTTGGTCATTGAGCAGCGCGACCGGGGCGTGCACTTCGGCCATTGTTTGGCCCAGCTTCGATTGCAAATCCCACCGATTCGGGAAACACACCGACCCGGCGCCGAACACCAGCTGGCGCTCATCACCCTGGCCGCGCTCGACCATCAACACAAGATCTTCTGGAACGAGCCGCGCCGCTGCATCGAGCGGGTGCAGCGACTTATCGAGGATTCGATGGCGATCGGGCACCGTGTGTGCGAGGTGGCTGACCAACGCATTGGCGACCTCGGTCGACTCGGCCTCGACACCATCGAGCGCCACGAACACTGACTCGGGGAACTCCGCATTCAGCCGCGTCTTCTCGGACAGTGCGGCGCTGGTGTCGGGGCCCCATTCGATCCAGTCGGCCAGATCGAGCGGTCGCACGCCGAGCCGCCAGCGGAACTGGCTCGTCGACGGCGACGGGCCGTCCATAAACGGCAGGTACAGCGCATCCACAGTCATCGACACACCGCCAGACTACGACGCTGCCCTCTCGGAGACGGGTAGTCAGCTCCCGCCAACTTTGCCTGGTCATACCCTGTGGAGGACGTGCCGTGACGTTGACTCAGGCAATCGCTGCGGCTCTGGTGCCAGCCACTAACGCGATGACAGCAACTACCGAAGTTGTCAACGCCTCGTCGCCGCTCGAACGGAACCTCGGTCGTTGTTTCAACACGGCGGAATCCACCGGGGTTCCCCGGCATTTTTTACCCTGGCAACGACCCCATCGGGGTCAATAACTCCGCCACAGGTTGACGCGCAACGTGACGAGAGGCCCACGAGCACATCCGCTGCAAACCCCGCCTGTGACAACAGCTCGGTATCGTGAATCTGATGTCTCGTTACCGACCGCCTCACGTTGCCCAAGGCACGTGGCGATCGGGTGCACTGCACGTGTGGGGTTGGAATGGGCTTGACACTGCATCGATGGCTTGGCTGTACTCCGGGTTCCGCAAGATCGGCGACGACGGCCGCCGCACCGGTTGGCACGATTCCCCCATCTCCTACGGCGCCATCGGCCGGGTGACAATCGACGTTCCCCACCTCCACACGATGCACGCGTCGTCAGTCCAGCTCGACTCAATCGGAACAGCGATCTGGCTCAGCGAGCTACCCGTGTCAGAGTTCCTGTCGGACTCGCTCGCCTGGTTCGCCCGGATCGCCGAACTTGCTCGCTATACCGTGTCGTCCAACCGAATCGTGCCGTCAATCGTCAACGAGGGGCCGTTCGTTGTCGGGCGTTGGGCAGCTGTCATCGACGACCAGATCGAAGCCATACTGGCATCGCTCGACACATCGATGCCCGACATCTGTGTAGCCGGTTCCGGCGTTGACTCCACCCGGATCTACAACCAACTCGTCGACGGCATCGCCCGATCGTTTCTCCACCAAAACGGGTGGAAGGCCGACCTCGGGCGGCAGCGCAAGCCGGCGGCGCAGGCATTGCGATCCCTGTTCGGCGCACTGTCCAAACCCGACCACGTCATGCGTGGCAGTTCTGACGAGTACGAGACTGCCGTCCAACACCTCCGCGACGACCTCGAGCGGCACCGTCGTCGGCTCAACGGCGAACCAGTGTTGGTTCCGCGCCTGCGCTTGATCATCGCCGAAGACCCCCTCGACCCATGGGTGGTCCGGCTCGAACTCGTCGACGACACTGACAGCGCGCGGTGGTGTTCAGCGAAAGACGTATGGGAACGCAACCAAATTGCTATCGACGTGGCCCGCGGCGAAGAGCACCTCGACAACCTGGCCGAGATGCTCGGTGAGGTCGTCGGCCGCATCGTTGACGTGCCTGGCCTCGCCGACCTAGCGCTCCAACACGAACCGACCAGTGTCGAACTCGAACTCAATGTCGCGGAAGACTTCATCGACCTCGCCCCACAGCAACTCGACCAGCTCGGAGTCGAGCTCATCGGCCCGGAGCGATTGGTGCGGACGCGCGTCAACGTGAGCGGCGAGGCGACGCCCTCGCCGCCTGATGACCGCACGAAACAGTTCGGCAAGGACGCACTTGTCGACTGGAAGTTGGTCATCGGCGACGAAGAGATCTCCGACGCCGAGATCGCGCGTGCCGAAGAGGCTGGCGCCACATTGCTCCACACCGGGCATCGCTGGGTTCGCATCGACGCCGACGAGCTCCGTCGCAAGCGCGAGCAGCTCAGTGATCTCAAAACGAATCACAGCACAGTCAAGCCCCTCGAACTGATGCGGCTTGCCAACGACGAAGGCAGCACCGACGAGAACCCGCTCATCTTCGTCCACGATGCACCCGGTCAAGACGGCGAGACAGACCCGTACGACGCGGCCGGTAACGCCTCGCGTGATCGACTCGCAACCGATTGGGTCCGCGAGCTACTCGCCGGACTGCCCGACGAGGAACTCGAAGAGACCCACGAGTCACCGGAGTTCATTGGCGAACTGCGCCACTATCAACGGCGTGGCTTGGCCTGGCTGCAGTTCCTCGCCAAACTCGGGCTCGGCGGCGTACTTGCCGACGACATGGGGCTCGGTAAGACCGCCACCACGCTGGCGCATCTGCTCGAGCGTCCGGGACCGCACCTCGTCATCTGCCCGCTGAGCGTCGTGCGAAACTGGAAACGCGAGTCAGAGCGCTTCACCCCAAAGCTCGACGTCGTGATCCACCATGGCGCCACGCGCAGCAAAGGGCTCGCGTCCCCTGACTCCGAACTATTCTTCACCGATCCAGAACGCCAACTCGTCATCACCACCTACGGCCTGCTCCCTCGTGACCTTGAACACCTCGGCAGCGTCAAGTGGTCGACTGTCGTGCTCGACGAGGCCCAAATGGTGAAGAACCCGAACACCAAAGCAGCCAAGGCTGTCCGGCTGCTCAACGCCGACCAGAAACTGGCCCTCACCGGCACGCCAGTCGAGAACCGGCTGAGCGAGCTGTGGGCGATTCTCGATGCGGTCAACCCCGGGTTGCTCGGCAGCCTCACAAAGTTCCGCGACAAGTTCGGCACGCCGATCGAACGCCATCACGATCCTGAAGCCGCAGCACGACTCCGCCGAATGACACAGCCGTTCATTCTCCGCCGCACCAAGGCTGACAAGCGGCTTTTGCCTGATCTGCCCGACAAGATCGAGCAGATCGCGTACGCCAAGCTAACCAAAGAGCAGGCGACGCTCTACCAAAAGATCGTCGACCAGCTTCTCCACGATGCCGAGCAAGAGAGCGGCATGAAGCGACGCGGCTTGGTACTCGCCGCGCTGATGCGTCTCAAGCAGGTCTGCAATCATCCGGCTCACGCACTGAAAGACGGATCTCGGCTGGCTGGCAGGTCAGGCAAGCTCACGCGCTTCGACGAACTGGTCACCGACTTACTCGACCAGGGCGAACGGGCGCTGGTCTTTACCCAGTTCCGCGAGATGGGCGAACTCCTTCGACAGCACGTGTCCGAGCAATTTGGATTTGACGCTCCATTCCTTCACGGCGGCGTCACCCGCACACGTCGAGACTCAATGGTCGACGAATTTCAAGACGGCAGCGGCCCACCGTTGCTGCTCATCTCGCTCAAGGCTGGCGGCACCGGCCTCAACCTCACCGCCGCATCACAGGTGATCCACTACGACCGTTGGTGGAACCCAGCCGTCGAAGATCAAGCCACCGACCGTGCATGGCGGCTCGGACAGGAACGCACCGTCAATGTCCACAAACTCGTCTGTGAGGGCACGGTCGAAGAACGCATCGGTCAGGTGATCGACGACAAACGCAAACTCGCCGATGCCGTCGTCGGTACCGGCGAAGCCTGGCTGTCCGAACTCTCAACCAATGACCTCCGCGACCTCGTCGTGCTCGAGCAGGACGGCTGACATGACTCGCCCCCGTAAGCCCTTTGGTTCATCACAGCCTGGGCGCCTTCCGGCAACCATGGTCAAAGTGCTCGCCGCCGAGATGAGTGATCCATCGCGTCATCGCAAGGGCAAGCAGTACGCCAACGACGGTTCGATCCTCGACATCATCGTCGAGGCCGGCATCGTGACCTGCGAGATCCAAGGGTCACGGTCGATGCCATACGTAGCGTCGATCGAAGTGCTCCCTGGGAGCGGGATGCCGCTGCGTCGCGACCTGACCTGCTCCTGTTCCTGCCCCGACGACGACAACTGGAGCGGGCACGCCTGCAAGCACGTCGTCGCTGCGCTCTACACCCTCAGTAACGAGTTCCTGATCGAACCCGAACTACTCGACGTGTGGCGCAATAGCAGCGATGGAACGCAAGTGGCCGACAAGGAGCGCACCGACCGGTTGTTCCACAACAGCGACATCGACGAGGACGAACATGACGACGACGATTTCGACGAGCACAGCGACGCAGGCTCAACTCGCGGCACGCGGCGCCATCTCTCCATCGTCCGTGACATCGACGCCGAAGACCCGACGCCGCTTCCACCCTCGGTATTCGAGGACCCGCTAAAGACAGTGCTGCGCCTGCAGCCCGGCACCGAACTGCCAGAAATTCCGAAACTCGAACGGGCCGACCTGCGCGGCCCGCGCGACCGCGGCCTGGCAACAGCGCTTCGCGACGCTCTCGCACACGTCCGGGTCGACTGGGACTGAGAATCGGCTCTCCGGATGAAGGTCAGCTATGCGGGGTTCTCGGCGGCGAGACGCAAGACCTCATCTTCGGGAAACGCTCCGATCCAGCCGGTGATCGGTGTGCCGTCAGCTTGAAGCATCACTGCTGTGGGCTGTGAGGTGACGCCGATTGCTTCCCAGGAGATGAACGACTCGTCCCAGAGCATGTCGAACGTCGTACCGAATTGGTTGTCGAAGTCGTTCGCCTGACCGAGGCTGTCCTGCGTTCCGAGACCGATCACGCGGACTTTGTCACCGTGTTCTTGAGCAAACTGCTCAACGTCGGGGGCTTCCCGACGACATGTCGGTCAATGCGGCGCCCACATCCAGATCAGAATGGGTTTGTCGCCGACACCAAAGTTTCGGAGGTTGACCTTATTGTCGTCGTTCAAGTTGTCGACGACAAGGTCGGGGAGCAAGTTCGATGCCAGGTCCGCACCCGGCTCAACAGCGACGACATCAGCAATGACGACGGCAGGTAGACCGCTCGCAGCATCGCCAACGACATCACCGCTGCCACCGCTGCCACAGGCCGCGAGGGAAAACATTGCGGCCAATGTGGCTGCAACGAGTTTGCCGGATCGGCTTCGTCGATTACTCATAGAGAACATTCTTGCGGAGCGAAGTAGTTGACACGCTGTCTGCACAGCCGGTTGCGTGAACGTTTCGAAGTCACGTGCAGACCATTCCGTTGATACCAGGCGTGCCGAAAACTGAAGAAGACCCCGCCCGAAGGCGGGGTCTTCTTCAGTTGTTCAGTAGTGCTTGATCGTCAGATCAGGCTGGGTCGCAAGGGCCGAGGAGCACTACCGAGAACGCAGCCGCGACATTGTCGGCAGTGGTCGCAAGGTCGCCGTCGGCGCCAGCTCCGCCGACAAAGGCAAACTTCGTGTCGTCCGGAGCGGACTTCAGATAGGCCGGGCTCAACGCCAGGGTGGCATCGGTGTCGTCCCATGAGGTGCCGGCGTCATCTGCGGCAGCGGCTTCGACCATCAGAGCATCGCTCTGATTCTGGGCGTAGTAGGCCTCGACAGCCGTGTCCAGTGTTCGTACCTCAACTGAGCAGGCATTCTCTTGGCCCTTGTCGGTGATACCGCGGACGGCAAAGACCGTAACTGTGGCGAGAATTCCGAGGATGACGATGACGATGAGGAGTTCAACGAGGGTGAAACCCTTGTCCTGATTGTTTTGCATTATTTTGCGTTCCTTCCGCTGTCATGGAGATGATTGGTTTCGTTCTTGAAGCACCCCGTGAGTTCCACCTCCCGTAGCGCAATAATGTCGTCGGCGTGTTCCAAGAATCCTTGAGACGAAATCTGAAAAGATCGGCACACTACAGTCTGCAGGCCTCTCTCCTCTAACTGCATCCATGCGCCGCCGATTCTTCAAGACAGACGGCGATCGCGCCGATACACCCTGTATGCATCGCAGCGTGTGATGCCCACATCACACCTCGCCAGGAGCACCACATGTTTGGCATAACGAAAAACGTCGTCGACCCCAACGCAACGGGCCCTGCAATCGACAACTTCTTCGGAGACGAAGCGGCTGCCGACCACGACGTACAACTCAATGTGCTGCGCGACCGTGTGCAGCAGGTGGAACTGCAAATGCACAGCCAGTTCACCTCGATGGCCACCTACGCACAGATCGCGCACGAGCAGATCGAACTGGCACGAGCCGAGTCAAAATCAGTCACAGAACGGACCGAGAGCCGGCTGACGCAGCTGATTGAGCGTGAGCGGGTCGACCGCATGTCGTTCACCGGTGGCGAACCGAGCGTCGACGCCGCACCAACCGGCCTCGGTGCACGTCTGGACGCTCTCGAAGAGACCGTCGACGTCATGAAGGCCGGCATCAGCGATTGCCTGTCACGACAAAAGGCGTTGGCCGATGCAATCACGACCCTGTTCGAACCCCAGTCGAACGGACCTGTGCCGCAAACGTTGCCGCCGCCCACGATCGGTGATCCCATCGTCGGGCAAGCAATGCGTAGCTGAACACCCAGCCTGCCCGAGTCCTCTGCACCAAGGCGCCGCGGGGCCTTTCTCGTTTTCCAGAACGACCGCCTCTCTTCGGTCCACTGAAGATCGATTGGTTCGAGGTCAAGAAAGTATGAACCCAAGCAATCGCGCACACCAGATCGTCCGACGACAGGGCGAGCGGCAACGCAGTATCCGGGCGGTCTGGTCCTACCTGACGATTTCCATGCGCATGCCTTCGGTATCCCAGACGGGATCGAGGGGCATGCGGGAAATCGCTCGGCCAGAACCACGGCGAGCAGTCCACAGCATGGCGGCCGCCTGCATCATGTGGACCTGTGCCGCGCCGACGGGCGGTACGCGAGTGATGACGTCGTCGATGCCAGGGAGCTGCGTTCGGATCAGTCCCAGGCGCTCAAGCCGACCGTCTTCATGGTGGGGCGAGGTCTTCAGCGGCACTTCGTCGTTCATCTGTGTGAACGAAACGTCGGGGTGAGCCGAGAACCAACTCCGAGCGTGGAACGGTTGGATTTCACGCTCGGCTTCTTTCAACCAGCGCAGACGACGCAGATCGTGTCGCGTCATCCATGGTTCCATTTCGGCTGCCTGCGCAGGTGATTCGGTACGCAACGCAGCGCGGCTGGGGACGCCGTTGATACCGATCGACCGGGGCCAACCCACGAACTCACGTGCTTCGAGTTCGGCGGGGCGGAACCTGCCGTTGGGCGTGTCGTTCAGGCCGATCGGGATGTTAATCCCGGCGGCTTCAAACCTCGGCCGATAGTCGAGTACTTCGAACAGCCGAGGCACGACGAACGCATCCTCGGCGGAGACGGTGATCCCGGCCAGACGGGCTGGCAAAACCAGCCAGCCTCCAGGGCACGGCGTGACGCCAGCAAGGTTCTTGTATGGGAGTTTTTTGACGGTCATCGGGCTCTCGGCTGCAATCAGTGACCAAGCGTCAGGCTGGGACGCCCTGCTCGGCGCCTTCATAGATACCCGAACCGGACGATCCGGCCTGGCCGGCTGCCATCGTTGCCTGGGCCCGCAGCTGCGCACGTGCGGTGGCCAGCTGCGCCTGGATTTCCCTCGGATACTGACTGGATTCGGTTGCCGTTTCCATTGAGATAAGCCCAGCAGCAACGAGGCGTGCGAGGTCCGTTTCGATTGTCTGCATGCCTTGGGCACCGCCGGTCGACATAACGTTTCGTATCTGCCGAGACTTGCCCACACGGATGAGGTTCCTGATGGCTTCGTTGGCGATCAGGACCTCGTAGCCAGCGACGCGACCGCCGCCAATGGCTGGGAGGAGTCGCTGAGAGATGACGCCCTGCAATGCACCCGCAAGCATGATCTGAATCTGGTCACGGCGTTCGGCCGGGAACACATCGATGATCCGGTCAAGGGCTTGAGCCGCATCGTTAGTGTGCAGGGTGGCGAACACGAGGTGGCCCGTTTCGGCGAGCGACAGAGAGATCTCCATCGACTCGAGGTCGCGCATCTCGCCGAGGAGAATCACGTCCGGGTCTTCACGGAGTGCACTCTTGAGCCCAGCGCTGAATGTTTCGACGTCGGCGCCGACTTCACGCTGGTTGACCATTGCCATCTTGTGGTGGTGTAGGTACTCCACCGGGTCTTCGATAGTGAGGATGTGGAGCGGCTTGGTCTCGTTAATCCGGTCGACCATTGCAGCCAAGGTCGTCGACTTGCCGGAACCGGTCGGGCCCACGACAAGCACGATGCCGTACGGCTTGTTGAGCAACGACGTGCAAGCCGGTGGAGCACCGAGCTCTTCGAGCGATCGAACGCGGAACGGCACAACGCGCAGTGCGAGTGCGTATGAAGCACGCTGACTGAAGGCGTTGGCGCGGAACCGGCCCAGGCCGGACACACCGAATGAAAAGTCGATCTGCCTGTCTTCGACGAGCTGGGCCTTCTGGCGGTCGTCGAGCAAGGAGAAGACCATCCGATCAATCTCTTTGGGGGTGAGCACCGGCACGTTCTCGAACGCGACGAGCACACCGTCGCGGCGGACGGTGGCTGGTCGGCCAACGGTGAGGTGGAGGTCTGATGCGCCTGAATTGACCGTCGCATGAAGCAACGACATGAGCATCGGGTCTGAATCGGACATGGTTGGCTATTCTCCCGCTCGGGCCATTGATGGCCGCTGGTGGTTGTTCGAAATGATCTGAATGGAAAGGTCCTGATGAGTCTTGGAGTGCTGATTCCGATGGCAGCCGTGTTGGGCCTGCTGATCGGATCGTTCCTGACCGTGGTGGCTGAACGTATACCGCAGGGAGGCTCGGTGGTTGCACCCCCAAGTCGGTGCGGCAACTGCGGCCTGCGCCTCGGACCGTTCGATCTCTTCCCCGTTATCAGCTGGCTGGCGTTGCGTGGAAAGTGCCGGCAATGCACGACCAAGATCGGCATCGAGCCGCTTGTCT
>JBLIMF010000084.1:0-11100 GCA_047638615.1 Gammaproteobacteria bacterium | reverse complement strand
ACCTCGAGGTTCGCAATCGCTGCACCGCTCACGTCAGGCACGCTCATGCCGAGCACCAGGCTGTACACGAGGTTGCCGACCACGACGTTGCGGCCCTGGACCGACTCGGCGGCGAACCAATCGTTGGTGTGCAACGGGTGGTGGTTCATCGTGATCATGCAAAAGAGATGATCGTCGTATTCGGTGATCGTCTTGCCGGGCCAGTGCTTCAAGATGTCGCCAGGGGTGAAATCTTCGAGGTACTTGCCGAACGGGCGTTCATGAGTCGTCATGAATGGCGACCGTATCCGTCAGTCGGCCGCCTCGACAATGTGACCGCCATCATTGGTCTCGTCATCCTGCAAGAGATCATCCGACGACTCGTCGTCCAGGAAGTCGTCGTTCCCGAAGAGTGCCCGCTCCTCATCATCGAGCGGCTCGCCGAGCTGCAGCCCCGTAAGCCTGCGGCCGAATCGCATCGCGAAGTCGATCGTCGACTCCTGCGATGTCGAGCCGCTCGAAGCCAGGTCGCGTAGGCGCGCCAAACGGTCACGTTTCTCAATCTTCCACGGGCCGATCCTGAGGGAGACGTATGCCAGTGCACCGAGGAAAATCGGGAAGAAGAACTGTGCGAAACGGTATGCAGCGACGCCCAGTGTGGCGGTATTTTGGGTCAAGCCGAAGCCGACCAGGACGGCGACGTAGGTCACGTCGACATAGCCGAGGCCACCTGGAGTGATCGGCACGGCGGCAAGCAGGTTGGCGAGGCCAAACGCGACGATGAGCGCGTCGACGTCCAAGCTGCCGCCGAACGCGCGCAAGAACACCCAGAGCGCTGCCGCGTCGATGACCCAGTTGAGGAGGGCGAAAATAACGACTCGCTTCAGCAGGGCTCTATCGCTGATCAGTTCCTCAAGCCGTTCCGCGATGCGATGGAGCGCAGCGGCCAATCGGTCTTCGTCCATGCGGAGGCGTCGAGCCACCCAGCGGATCACACGCTCTGATCGGCCCTGGCCTTCCATAATGCCAATCACGAGGAATGCAGCAATACCGATCACGATGATGCCCATGAGGGCAGCACTTCCGTAGATCGGGTTGACGCCGCGCCGTGGCACCGACACGATGAGGCCGACCCAAAACACCAGGTTGAGTACGACGGCTGAACCGATGCCCGCCGTGGCTAGTGCGAAGCCAGCGTCTGGCCCCTTGATACCGGAGAGCGTCAACAACCGGTACCCGAGTGCGCTGCCTGCGGCGTTGCCGCCCGGCACAACATTGGTCAGAGCGCGAGTCGACAACTGAATGCGGAACATGCGCATGCCCGACAAGGATGAACCGGCGTCGCCAAGTGCGGCCCGAGTCAGCATGGAATAGAAGTACAACGCAACGATTTCGAGCGCAAAGCCCAGCAGAAGCAGGAACGGATTGAGGTTGCGGAGCTCAGTGGCGGCTTCGACGAACTGCGGCAGCAATCCAACGACAAACCACAGTACGAGCGCGAAAAGCGCCATCTTGATTCCGAACCGAATCGGACGGATGCGCGGCTTCTGGACGATTTTCAGCGGGAGCAGCGCCAACTCACCGGCTCCCATCGACTCCCGCTGCAGCTCATGCGTTTCGTCGTCGGCGCCAGCCGACTCCGATCCTTCGTCTTCAGTCACCTGCCCTTCTTATCTGATGCGTGAGGGTCAGGTTGAGCTTTCTCGACCCAATCGGCACTCTCCGTACCGACAATGACCATTCGGGGTCAGGCGTAACGCTCGCGCACTCAGCTGAGTTGCTCGAGCAATGCGCCGAGTCGAGCACGTAACGCCGGTGCAACCGAGATATCGGTCTTGCCCAAATGTACGAGCACCACCTCTGACTCTGGTGCCACGACGATGAACTGTCCTTCGTACCCGTGACAGGAATAGCTCCCGGGGATGTCCGGCCATGACCACCAGTGCCGGCCGTACCCGAAACCTGATTCCTCATCGGTGGCGACCTGCAACGCCGCGTGCGCAGCCCAACCGGAGGGCAGGATCTGAGCCCCGCTACCGAGGTCGGTCGACCCGTCGTGGCGGTACAGCTCGCCGAAACGGGCAAAGTCCCGTGCCGACGCATACACATATGACGATCCGACGAAGTCACCGGCACCGTCAAACTTTGGCTCGGCCGTCGCCATGCCGCTCGGCTCGAAGAGCCGTTGTGACAAAAATGCTCGCATTTCCGCTTCTCGTTTGCCTGAGTCGCCGCCGGAGTCGCCACTGACGATGTCGCCGATGATTCGCGAGATGATGTTCGTCGTGCCCGACGAGTAGTTCCAGACGGTGCCGGGCGCGTGATCGAGCGGTTGGCCGGCTGCATACGCGGCGTGGCTCGGCCCGCCATCGCCAAAGAGCATTTCGATGCAGTTCGATGCGGTGCCGTCGACATAGTCCTCGACGAAGTGCAGCCCGGATCGCATCTCGAGCAGTTGGAGGGTGGTGATTGTTTCCTTTGGGGTGCCCTTCCATTCCGGAACCTCTGCGGGCGCGCCGACGTCGATACGGCCATCGGCCACGAGGATGCCGACAGCGGCATGTGTGATCGACTTCGCCATGCTCCACGAAATGAGCGTCGAGTCAGCGTCGACATCGACTGCGGGTTGGAAGTCATTTGCCGGTTGGGTGCCGTAGCGCTCGGCAACAATCGAGCCGCCCTGTTGGATCACCAGCGCCAGCGAGTGACCGTCGGAAGCGGGGCGATCGAACAGTTCGTCGACCAGTTGTTCGAGTTCCGGCATGGCTCGAACTGTACTTCGGTCAGAAAGCCTGAAGCCATCCGGAATTGCGGTGGAATCAGACGAGGCGTGCCGACAAATCGATGAGGCCAGGAACGTCGTGAATGTCGTGGTCGAGCAGTGGCAATTCGATGATCGGCGCGTCGCCCGCAAGCACTTCGAGGCTGATCAGTTCGGCCCGTTCGGCAGTGGCCAACGTGGTGAGTTCCTTGTGCCAGGCAACATGCTCGGCAAGCGGGCCGTCATCGAGGTCGGCCAGCAGTGCAGCATCGTCAGGAGTAAGTGCTTCCGGCAGCGGATGGATGAGGTTGACCACGAGGCCGCCGAACGGGAAGTCTTTTGCCTGTAGGGCATCGAGAAGGTGCTTGGCTTCGCCCACAGCTTCAGCACGTGGGCTCGTGACGACTACGAAACACGTGTCGTCGTCACGCAGCAGCGTCGAGACCTCTTTGGCACGCTTGCGGAGACCACCCTCGATATTGGCAAGCGATCGGAAAAAATTGACCGTGTCCTCTACGATCTGCGGTCCAGCAAGACGCTTGACTGCCCAGAGAAACATCGATGCAGCAGCATCGGTCACCTTGGCAAAAGCTCGCTGACCGACCGTCAGCGCACGGTAGACGGGGTGTCCAAGGAAACCGACAAGACGGTCTGGAGCTTCGAGCAAGTCGATGGCGTGACGCGACGGCGGTGTGTCGACAATGATCAGATCCCACTCGCCACTGCTATGGAGTTGATGCAGCCGCTCGATGGCCATGTATTCCTGCGCACCCGAGAGCGAGCCAGATATTGCCTGGTAGACGGGGTTGCCGAGTACTGCGTCGGCTTGCTTTTTGGTCGGCGACTGGTCGCGGACGAGGCGATCGAAGGTCTGTTCGGCGTCGAGCATCAGCGCCCAAAGTTGGCCATCGCTCGCACGATTCGTGATGCCTGCGACCCGATGCGGTTCGTCGGTGGCTGCTTCTTCGCCGAGCCCGAGCGCGTCAGCGAGCCGTCGGGCAGGATCGACGGTGACGACGACGGTCTTACGCCCCGCCCGGGCTGCTGCCACGCCCAACGCCGCGGCGGTGGTGGTCTTTCCCACACCCCCTGGGCCACAGGTGAGCAGCAGCTTGGCGTCGTTGATTGCATGCGACAGCGATGTCATGACGGATCCGCTTCGACGAGTGCGTCGGCCAGGACCGACAGTTCGGCCGGGCCAATCTTGGGTGTAGCCAATCGGGGAAGCAAGATGACCGGCTCCGGCCGTTCGCTACGCAACCGTTCGATCTGATGGCGCTGCTGTTCGAGCCGGCTCCGACCGAATGCAGCGGCTGATTCCAACGCCGACTTCGCTTCGGCCGACAGCTTCAGTTTGTGTGATCGGGCAGCGACTGCGGGGGTCTTTGCCAGACCAGCCCGATCAGGCCAACATGCGTTGACAACGAGTGGCAGCAGCTCGAGCCCAATCTCGTCGCCCAGTTCGGCTGCGAGTTCGATTGCCTCGGTGATCGGCGTCTCTTCGGGAAGCGCAACGAGCAGCGCCATGCAGCGAGCCGGGTCGGCGAGCATCTCAGAGACCTCGCGGGCCTGGTCGAGCACCGGTCCGGACTTCACAACATCGGAGAGGCCCGACGCTGAGCGCAGAAATGGTGCCGCATGCCCGGCAGGTGGGGCATCAACAATGATCAGGTCGGCGGACCGCTCGAGTTCAAGCTCTTTGATTTTGCCGAGAACGAGAAGATGTTCGAGCCCTGGCGTTGCTGCAGCGATCATCGGCAGCGATGCAGCCGAGGCGGCTCGGCGGAGAATACCGCCGACGCCTTTCACTTCGAGATAGTCGCCGAACGCTTGATCGGCAGGAATCGTGCGCGCCGAAATAGTGCCCGATCCCTTCGACGCCACATTGCGCTGGAGTACCTGGGAGCGGTCGGTGATCTCACGACCGCCAAGCAGGGCTCCCATGCCCTGACGGCCGTCGACAGCAATAAAGAGGACGTCGGCGCCTTCCCGAGCTGCAGCGAGCGCGTGCGCTGCAGCGACCGTCGAAGAACCAACGCCGCCTTTACCCGCGACGATGACCACATTGCTTCTGGTGAGCCAATCCGCACTCATATCGCCCAACGGTACTCACGGGACGACGATTCGGTTGGTGACTTCAGTTTCACCCTTGCGATATCAGGTCGCAAAGCGGGGGCCAGCAACACCAACATGGCTGGCCACCGGCCGACCGACCGCTGCGCACGCAAGAACTGCTGCGTCGATCAGCCCGATGACCGAGCAGCCAGTGGCAACCCCCATCTCTTCAAGTGCATGCGCCACATCTTCAATGGCAACGTTGCCACTCGCACCGGGAGCAAAGGGACAGCCACCAAGGCCACCGACTGCTGCATCGATGCGGTTCGCTCCGGCCCCGAGCGCAGCAAGCCCATTGGCGAGCGCGAGGCCGCGAGTGTCGTGAAGGTGCGCTCCAATGGATACGTCGACCGCCTGAGCAACAGCGGCGACGAGTGATGCAACTTCGCTGGGAATGGCAACGCCGATGGTGTCGGCCAGCCCGATCGACGACGCACCCGCGTCAACAACCCGTCGTGCGACTTCGACAACTCGTTCTGGGTCAATGCGTTGCTCGTACGGACAGCCGAATGCAGTCGAGAGGGTCATCTCCATCACTGCGCCCTGGTCGATCATGGGCCCAGCAATCGCCTCGAAGGCAGCAATCGCGTCGTCGGTCGACGCTCCCGCATTGTGCTGGCTGTGGGTGTTACTCACCGACACGACGTATTGCAGATGGGTCAGACCAGCAGCGAGTGCCCGCTCAGCGCCACGCCGGTTCAGTACGAGGCCCCAACGGACCACATCAGCACCCGTCGTGGCGGCGCAAAGTTCGTCGGCATCAGCCATTGCCGGCACCCGGTCAGGCCGGACGAAACTGGTCAGCTCAAGCTCACGCACCCCAGACGAAACCAGCGCTTCGAAAAGCGCCAGCTTCGTCTCGGTCGGCACGGGCATTTCGTCTTGCAACCCATCACGCATCGACACGTCACGCAAGATCACCGAGGCTGGAAGAGATTGACTCATGTCAGCAACGTAGCCACGCACGAGCCTGCAGTGCCCTGCTGCCGCTCAGAACTCTTCGTCGAACCCGACTTCGCCCTCGATACCGGTTTGGTAACTCGACACAGTGCGCTCGAAGAAGTTCGACAGGCCCTGCACATCTTGCAGTTCCATGAAGCTGAACGGGTTCTTCGACCCAAACTCGGGGTTATAGCCGAGCAGGGCGAGGCGGGTATCGGCCACGTACTGGAGATACTCTCGAGTGTCGCCAAGGCTCATTCCCGGAACACCTTCGACCAGGACATCGGCGGCAAACAGGTACTCGCACTCGACGGCTTCGCTGATCATCTCGCGGATATCGGACTCGAGCTGATCGTCGAACAATTCAGGCTCTTCGGACCGGACCGTGTTGACGACTTCGAGGGCGAAGTTCATGTGACACGACTCGTCACGGAACACCCAGTTGGTGCCGTCGGCAAGGCCGTTCAGCAAGCCCTTCGAGCGCAAGAAGTAGACGTACGCGAACGCTGCGAAGAAGAACAGGCCTTCGATACAGGTCGCGAAGCAGATCAAGTTCAAAAGGAACTGCTTGCGATGTTCCGGTGTTTCGATCCTGTCGATCTCTTGGATCTGATCCATCCACTTAAAGCAGAAGTCGGCCTTGGCCTTAATCGACGGGATGTTCTCAACAGCGGCGAACGCAGCTTCGCGTTCCTTCATATCCGGGATGTAGTTGTCGAGAAGAGTCAAGTAGAACTGGACGTGCAAGGCCTCTTCGTACAGCTGGCGCGACAAGAACATCCGTGCTTCAGGGCTGTTGATGTGGCTGTACAGGTTGAGCACCAGGTTGTTCGACACGATGGAGTCGCCGGTCGCGAAGAACGCCACCAAGCGACTGACCATGTGCTTCTCGGCTGGCATCAACTTGCGGTCGAGGTCGACCAAATCGTCGGAAAAGTCGATCTCGTCGACAGTCCACGTGTTCTTGATCGAGTCTTTGTACATGTCGAAGAACTGCGGGTACCGCATCGGTCGGAGTGTCAGGTCGAAGCCCGGGTCGAGGATGTTGCGCTGTCGAACGGCTGGCGCTGCAGCAGGGGTACTCGGCGCTACAAATGAGTCGTAATCGTCAACTGTGATCGGGTCAATAAGTGCCATCAGTTACATGCCTCGCATGATTCGGGGTTCTCGAGGCTGCAAGAAAGTGCTTCCTCATCGGTGAATGATTTTGTTTGGGTGGGCTCGGAAGCGCCACCACCGCCCTTCGGTGGCGTGGTGGCCTTCGTTACGGCCGAGGTCGACTTGTTGATCTTCGTGGCCGGACGACTGCGCAAGTAGTAGGTGGTCTTGAGACCGGCCTTCCAAGCGTGCAGATACATCGAAGAAAGCTTGCCGATGGTCGGCGTCTCCATGAAGAGGTTGAGCGACTGGCTCTGATCGATAAATGCACCACGCTCGGCACCCATGTCGATCAGCTGGCGCATCGGGATCTCCCACGACGTGCGGTACACCTCGCGGAGTTCGACCGGGATGCGCTCGACGTTTTGCACCGAACCCTCGGCCTGCTTGATCTCGTTGATCATCTCCTCGTCCCAGAGGCCGCGGCGCTGCAGCTCGGTGACGAGGTAGCGGTTGATCTGCATGAATTCGCCAGACAGAGTTTCGCGCTTAAACAGGTTGGACAACTGCGGCTCGATGCACTCGTAGCAGCCGGCGATCGAAGCAATCGTCGCCGTGGGCGCAATGGCGACGAGCAAGCTGTTGCGCAGGCCGTGCTCTGCGACACGGCCACGCAGCGTGGCCCAGTCGAGCTCGGCCGGCGGGACGACCTGAACGCCGCTCTTGCGACCGCCGAGGTCCCAGAGGTCAAACTGCAGGTCGCCCTGAGCTGCGCGGGTTCCAGCGAACGATTCGTGCGGGCCACTTTCGATGGCGAGCTCGGTGGACGCCCACAGCGCATGAAAGTAGATGTGGGCGCTAATCCGCTTGCTGAGTTCTTTCGCCGCAGGCGAATCGAACGGCAGACTCTTCTTAAAGAAGACGTCTTGCAGACCCATCATGCCGAGGCCGATCGGGCGCCACTTGTTGTTCGAGTATTCAGCTTCAGGCGTCGGGTAGTAATTGATATCGATGACGCGATCAAGGAACGGGACGACCTGACGGACGACACGGCCGAGGCGCTCGAAGTCGAACTCGTCACCACCATCGGGACCGGTTCCGACGAAGCTGCCGAGGTTGAGCGAACCGAGGTTGCACACCGCGGTGTTGTCTTGGTCGGTGACCTCGAGAATTTCGGTACACAAGTTGGACAGGTGCACGACACGCGGCGAGCCGTCGTCGTTGAGCGCACCAGTCTGGTTGCACTTCTCGTTTGCAGCGTCTTTGAACGTCATCCAACCGTTGCCAGTTTGGGCAAGCGTGCGCATCATCTTCGTATACAGCGAACGGGCTGAGATCTGCTTCTCGAAGAGACCGGCTTCTTCGGCGGCGGTGTAGGCCCGCTCGAACTCGGCACCAAACTTGTCGGTGAGGTCAGGGACCTTCTTCGGGTCGAAGAGGCTCCACTGCCAGTCTTTCTCGACGCGCTCCATGAAGAGGTCGGGAACCCAGTTGGCGATGTTCAGGTTGTGGGTACGACGGGCGTGATCGCCGGTGTTGTCACGCAGTTCGAGGAAGTCCTCAACGTCGGCATGCCATGACTCGAGGTACACGCAGGCAGCGCCCTTACGGCGGCCACCCTGGTTGACCGCAGCGACTGACGAGTCGAGCGTGCGGAGCCACGGGACGATGCCGTTGGACAGGCCATTAGTGCCCTGAATCAGGCTGTTCTTTGCACGCACTCGGTGCCATGCGACGCCGATACCCCCGGCAAACTTCGAAAGCTTGGCGATGTCGGTGTAGCGCTTGTAAATGCCTTCGAGGCTGTCTTCGGGCGAATCGAGCAGGTAGCAGCTCGACATTTGGCTGTGCGTGGTGCCTGAGTTGAACAGTGTCGGACTCGACGGCAAGTAGGCCAGAGACGACATCAGGTCGTAGAACTTGACCGCAGCGTCGACGCCACCGGGCAGTTCGCCGGTCTTGGCGTCGCCGGCAACCAGACCGCACGCCACGCGGAGCATGAAATATTGCGGCGTCTCAATGACGTCTCGGCGCTCTGGATGGCGAAGCAGGTACCGGTCATAGACCGTGCGGAGGCCGAAGAACTCGAACAACCTGTCACGGTCGGAGTTGATGGCAGCGTTGAGTTCGGGAGCATTGGCCTCGACGAATGCAAGCACCTCGTCGGAGACGATGCCCTGTTCGTGAGCAACCTTGATCGACTCGGAAAACCACGGAATGTTCTGGTTGCGGACTTCTTTGTCGACCACTGTGGCCAAGAGGCGTGCGGCCAACTTGGAGTAGTTGGGCTCTTCAACAATGAGGCCCGCCGCAGTGCGAATCGACAGGTTGTCGAGTTCGTTCGTGGTCGCACCATCGGCGAGTGCCGAGATCGTACGAGTGGCAACACGCATCGGATCGACACCGAGCAGCCCTTCGGACGCCCGGGCGATGGCGTGCACGATCTTGTTCAGGTCGACCGCTTCGAGCTGGCCGTTACGTTTCATCACACGCATGCCACCGGCAGAATTGTTGCCGTTGGAGCCAGCCTGCACCAGTGGAGACGACACCGCAGCGTCGGTCAAGGCCGGTACACGTAACGCACCGGTGTCATCTGTCGTTGCCGGGGTCCCAACATTTTCGTCTATCAGAGTCACTGGTCGCTCCATCTCGTCGTCGTCATTGCTCGTGCCTGTCGTGTTCCATTTGCGTTTCCTACGTATTTCTTACGCATTTTTGGGCCAATTTTTCATCGATGGCCTCATTCATCTCTCATGCCCAAGGCACCAGATGTCGTGGCTCAACCTTCCGAAAGGGCCAACCCAACACCACATGTCGTGGTCACGAGTCTCTAATTACAGCAGTGAAACTACGCAAATGTCAACGACAGCGGTTGAAAATATCTGTGTTTCTGTGACTCTCTCGCGAAGCCCCTGCTCAGGCGCTCGCGATGCTGACCAGCCGCGCCCATGCGCGTGATTCTGAACGCTCGACCGCGGCGATCACTCTGCCGTCGAACTCCGCTTCGGCTAACCACATCGACTCTGTTTCGAGCAATCGGCCCTCGATCGACCGGATGTGATTCTCACGGAACTCCAACAAGGTGCGCCACCCTCCGCGCTCAAGCCACCGTCGATCGAGTTGTCGCAAGGTCGAACGATGCCCACGGTTGTGCGAAGCACGCTCGATTCGGGCTCTGGAAAGCAGTGGGCTGGCCATGGCATCCACTGTGAGCGAGATTGCCTGTGAGGAACAAGACGGGAAACCATGTGACTTTGATGTGGCTGACCATGTGGACAGCCTGTGGACTTCCCCACTCCGCTGTGGACAACGACCCGCAAACCGCCCCCGAACTGCGCCCGAACTGCGCCCGAACTGCGCCGGAACTGCGCCCGGAATTTCGGCGCCTACAGCTCCGGAAGTAGCGTTAAACAGGCGAGTAACGCCCCTTGGAGGCTCGGATCGGTCAAATCGATCTCGCCGAAGACGGTGTCGAGCGTCGGGTCCGACAAGACGTCAGCCTCCGAGAACTCCGGAATGTCAGCGCCTTCTTCACGTACACAGTTGAGGAAAGCCAGAATCTGGCCAAGTTCGGACTCCGATTCCGGCACAAAGAAGTCGGCGTTCGCATTGTCTGAGCACGACGCCCCCTCAACTGGCACGATCAACTCGATGAGGTAGGCGTCGATCTCGGCCTGCACACAGTCAATCGAGCCGTACGCCGTGTGGCCCTCGGCCTCAACGGTGTAGAGCACTGCCGAATCGAGGGAATCGGCGAGCTCCACCGACCACTCGTACGGGGTAGCCGGGTCACCAGAATTACCAATCACCACGATCGGCGCAGCACCCGCTGCGGGGCCAATGACGAGCGGATCAACTGCCGGCGTGATCCCAATGCATCCCGTTGACGCACGCAGAAAATCAGCAAAGTACCTCGACTGATCAGCCGCGGCGTCGGCAGCAGCACGTTGTTCGTTGGCAGCCGGACGGGCTGGATCGTCTGCACAGTTGATAAAGCCGTTGGCGACGTTCGAATTGTTGTACGTCCCGTCCGGTTGCCGACCGGCGAGCGAGTCGCCCAGTACTTGCAATAGCGACCCGTCCTGCTCGGCTTCGGCAGTGAAGAGTGCCGATGCCAGGAACATCCACGACTCCTTGCTATAGAGCGCCGCAGCGATGCCGAGGTTCAGTTCTCCCGGGGTCAGCACACGGTCAGGATCGTCGGT
>JBLIMF010000083.1:0-11168 GCA_047638615.1 Gammaproteobacteria bacterium | reverse complement strand
CCATCCCAAACTCGGGGTATTCGAGCACCTCGACCTTCTTGATGTTGTCGAGTGCCAGGCGTGCTGCAGGACCGCCAATCGAACCGAGATAGAAACCGCCGTTGTCTTTGCACGAATCGGTCACCTGCTTCGATCGGTTGCCTTTGGCCAACATCACCATGGAACCGCCAGCAGCTTGGAATTCGGGGACGTAGGAGTCCATCCGGCCCGCCGTAGTCGGCCCAAACGAGCCTGACGCATAGCCCTGAGGGGTTTTGGCCGGGCCGGCGTAGTACACGGCGTGGTCTTTCCAGTACTGCGGCATCTCTTCGCCAGCATCGAGGAGCTCCTTGATCTTGGCGTGAGCGATGTCGCGGGCAACGATCATTGGGCCGGTGAGCATGACCTGGGTCGTAACAGCGAGTTCGGCGAGAGTGGCGCGGATCTCGTCCATCGGCCGGTTGAGGTCGATGTGAACCTCTGCTGCATCGGGGAGGTCTTTGGTGCCGACAGCGGGCAAGAAGCGCGCAGGATCAGTTTCGAGTTGCTCGAGGAAGAGGCCGTCGGCTGTGATCTTGCCGAGCATTTGGCGGTCGGCCGAGCACGACACGGCCATCCCGACGGGACATGAGGCGCCGTGGCGTGGAAGGCGGATGATGCGGACGTCATGGCAGAAGTACTTGCCGCCGAACTGAGCGCCGACACCGGTGTTCTGCGCGAGTTCGAGGACCTTGGCTTCAAGGGCAAGATCGCGGAACGCGTGACCGGACTCTGAGCCAGTTGTCGGCAGCGTGTCGAGGTAGTGGGCGCTCGCAAGCTTCGCCGTCTCAACGGCGATTTCCCCAGACGTGCCACCGATGACGATTGCAAGATGGTATGGAGGACAGGCCGATGTGCCGATCGCTTGAATTTTGTCGAAGATCCACGGCAGCAGTGTTGCCTCGTTTAACAGCGCCTTCGTTTCCTGGAAGAGGAAGCTCTTGTTGGCGGAACCGCCACCCTTGGCCATGAACAGGAACTTGAAGGTGTTGCCGTCGACGGCGTTGATCTTGATCTCGGCCGGCAGGTTTGTTCCCGTGTTTTTCTCGGTGTACATGTCGAGCGGTGCCATCTGGCTGTATCGCAGGTTCGATGTCAGGTACGTGTCAGCAATGCCGTTGGCAATCTGTTCCTCGTCGCCGCCGCCGGTGAACACGAATTGGCCCTTCTTGCCCTTCACGATTGCCGTGCCGGTGTCCTGGCACATCGGCAACACGCCACCTGCAGCGATCGATGCGTTTTTTAAAAGATCGAGTGCCACGAAGCGGTCGTTGTCAGACGCCTCGGGATCATCGAGAATCTTGGCGAGTTGTTCGAGGTGGCTGGTGCGGAGGTAGTGCGCGATATCGCGCATCGCTTCGGCCGTGAGGCTGCGGATTGCGTCCGGCTCCACCTTGAGGAAGGTGCCCTGTGGTGTCTCGAACGTCGAAACGCCCTCCGTGGAGACGAGCCGATACTCGGTTTCGTCACGCCCCAAAGGGAACATCTCGGTGTAGTCGATCTGCGCGTCAGCCATGGCGCTCAGGGTATGCGGTCACACTGTGCCTGGCACAGTGTGACCGGCCCCCCTACTTGATCAGATACACGAAGTCGGTCTGCTCGTCGACGTCATCGAGGGCGATCGGTGTACCGCCCTTGAAGATCGAGTCGAGGAACGAGATGGCGAACGTGTTGGTGATTGCCTGTGCTCGCTCGATCGGCATGTCGTCGGCGTCGCAGCCTGCTTCGGTGCGTGCTTCGAGGGTGTCAACAACGATCTGTGCTGGAGCTTCGAGTGTCGGCAGGAACGCGAGGTACGCGCAGATGTCGGTAAACGTCTCGTGCTCGGCCGCCGTGAGGTCGAGGCGGTACGACAGGTCGCTCGACGTGAGCTCCCACGGGCGGGTGACGTTCGGGTCGATCGGGGTCGTGCCGTCATCGGTGGCGCCAACGACCAGCGTCGGAATGCCGATCGAGGCGAGCCGTTCGTCACTGAGTAGCGCTTCGCTGGCGGCCGGGGCGAGGGCGATGATCGCTCCGACGCGCTCGTCGGCCACGAACTCACCATTCTCATTCTCGAAGCCGGACGCCATCGCGTACGCGGTGAAGCCGCCGAAGGAATGGCCGGTGACTGCAATCTGGCTTGGGTTGAGATTGGCGACGAAGCCGACCGTTTCGACGTTCTCGGGGTCGAGGAACGCATCGATCACACGGGTGACGTCGTTGGGTCGGTTGAATGCAGTGACCGCGCCGGGCGTCTCGCTGTCGGCCAGGCGGTCGACAGCGGTGTTCCCGATGTGATCGGCTGCGGCGACGATGTAGCCGTGGCTGGCAAGTGCTTCGGTGTAGTTCGAATGGATGAAGCGGAGGCCGCCGGAACCGTGGGAATAGATCACCAGCGGGAACGGACCATCGGTCGCGATGCTCTCGGCTGTGGCAGCGACTGCCGACGGCGATTCGTAGTACGTACCAGGGAGCAGGGTGTACTGCTGTGGCGGGAAGTCTCCGTCGATGTCTTGGGACAGAGGGAACCAGACGTCGACGGTGAGGTCGCGGCCGCCGCCGGTTGAGTCAGGGACCATGATCGTCTGGACGCCGACCTCGTAGGAGCCGAAGCTGTCGCCGAGCGTTATATCGGGCTCAGTCACCGGCAGATCAGTTTCGACCGGTGGCTCGGTTGTCGGCGGGTCGGTGTCGACGGGAGACTCAGTTGCTGGTGGCTCTGTCTCGACCGAAGATTGTGTGACCACCGGCAGCTCGGTTTCGACGCTGGACGGTGCATCTGTGGCCGGAACGCTGTCGGTGTCGGAACTGGCGCATGCAGCTGCCACCAGTGCAATGGCAGCAAGGATGGCTCCTCGGCTGGAACGGGCGAGAGTCCATGATGACATCATCGGCATCATCGTGCCACGAACAGGCCGCTCTTGAGTGGTCAGGCGCCTCTCGATGTGAACAGTCAACGACGCTGCACCGAAGTGCCAATGCGTGATCGCCCGGCCCTCGGTGGGCAGCACGGCGACGGTTTATGCCGGGTCTGACTGCCAGGTGCTGTCAGAGGCAATAGAAAAGCGGTACAGCAATGTCGAAGAACTCGGGGTCGTCCCCTCGAACGTCATGCCGACGGTTGCCAGTTCAACGCCGGCAAAACCTGTGCCAACGGGTTCGGTCGTCGAGAGGTACCAGGCGACGCGCTCAAACATCTCCGCGAGGTGCACAAAGAGCTATCCACCACTGCCCATTGCAGCGTCGAGCTTGCCGCGAGCCGCCCACCGACGATCATGAAGAGGAAAATCATGACGCTCACTGATCGAACGTTGGTTTGTTGCAGCACCTCCATTGACGAGGTGAGTAGGTGGCGTCTCGAATATATGTCCATCACGTCCAGGGTGTTGGCTGTGATTCGGGACTCGATTTCAAGCCAATGTCTCGATGAGAAGACTCATTGCGCTGAGTGTGCAAATCACGAGAACTGCAGGCCGTACGAGTGCCGGATCGAGGTGGTTTCGGTAGCGCGAGGCGACGAGCATGCCGAGTGCGGTACTCGGCAAGACCAGCAGGGAAAGTTCGAGTTGGCGACGGTTCACCTGGCCCGCAACGGCCAACGCTGTCAGCGACATCACGGCGCCAACAGCGAAAAACGTGGAGATGGTCGCCCGCATGGTCGGTGGGTCAGCATGTTGGTACGTGAGTGCGATCGGAGGGCCTCCAACGCCGGTGGCCGTCGCCATGAAGCCCGAAGCGAACCCGGCAACGCCGAGGATTCCGTCACCGACGGCCAGTTTCCTTCCGCTCGCCGAGGCCGCCACAGCACACAGCACGGAGATGGCGACAAAGATGCTGAGCGCTTCGGTTGAGACGCGGGAGATGATGACCGCGCCGAGGATCACGCCGGGGACCCGTCCGCTCAGTGTCAGCGCAACGCCTCGCCGATCGATGTGTCTCCGTTCGGCCCACGCCACCGAGCCTGAGAGCGGAATGACCGCCACAATGATGGCAATGGGAATGAAGTCGGTGTCGGCGATCGCCAAAATTGGTGCAGCGATCATCCCGAGGCCGATACCAAGTGATGCCTGCACTGCGGCACCGATGACAACCACGACGACTGTCAACACCAACAGCCAATTCGACAGGCCAGCAACAGCAAGCACTCAGCGATCCTTCATGCGTTTAGGGACGGCGCTGGCCGGATCATCAGGCCACTGATGCTTTGGATAGCGGCCGGCCATCTCTTTACGAACCTCGTTCCACGACCCTGCCCAGAATCCCGGAAGATCGGCGGTGACTTGAATCGGGCGATTGGCAGGGGAGAGCAGCTGGAACCGGATTGGCCGGCCTCCAGCCGTCGGATGGACGGTGGTGCCAAACAGGTCTTGGACGCGTGCGGAGGCCGTTGGCTGCTCGCCGCTGTAGTCGATCTGGGCTGTTCCACCGGTGGGTAGCTTGATCGAGCGTGGTGCGAGTTCGTCGAGACCGGCACCTTGGGGCCAGGGCAGTTGCGAACGCAAAACAGTCGAAAGGTCCAGCTGTTCGAGGTCGGCGCGGCAGCGTGCGCCAGGGAGATAGGGCCCGAGCCATACGTCGAGCGTTGCGATCAGTGTTGCCTTCGACCAGTCGGGCCAAGGCTCGCCGACGTGGAGACATAAGAATTCGACGCGCTCACGCAGGCTGTGTGTGGCGTCATTCCAACTCAAGACGTTCAACTCGGTGACCTTGACGCGGGCAAGCAGGGCGGCCGTGGTCGCTTCTCCGGCAGTTGGACGATCGGTGTGGCCGCCCAATTGAATGGCGCCGAGTCGACGCTCGATTGTTTCGCTCAGGTCGTTGCGATCGGTGTTCCAGGTGATGGTGCGCTGTTCGAGGATGTCGGGCCCGAAGTTCGCAATCACGTCGCTTGCGTCGACGGCCGCAGCGAGCCGGATTCGGGCCCTGTCGCGCTTTCCGTCGAGGTCAGCAGCAACCACGAACGGCTCGCCGGCGAGCGAGTCGTTGCTCGGCAAAAATGCGGCGCTCCCGGCACGGAGTTGGTACTGCAGGCCACGCCGGAGCGCCGCAAGACGATCGGGGTACGCAAGGAGGAGGAGCGCTCCCGACCGGTCGGGTTTGAGTGCTGAACGATCGAACGGGATGCGGGCGCGGCGAGCGAGATCAGCAGCTCGGTCGCGAAGCCGATGCACGGCGCCGCGGTCGGCGAGATCGTGGCCACGCGCACCAGACAGGACTCCGACGCGCAACGCAAGGTCGGTTGGCACTTCGTCGGGTCGGCCTCGAAAAATGTCGCGCTCGTCGACGAGCGCCGCAACAGCGCACGCTGTCGGGCTGTCGTCGACGGCAATCATCCGAGCGAGTCGGGGGTGAACTGGCAGACCAAGCATTTTGCGGCCCAGAGACGTAATCGACTGGTCAGTTACATCGAGCGCGTGGAGGTCGGTCAGGAGTTGTCGTGCCTGAGCGAGTGCGCCAGCCGGTGGCGTGTCGATGAAGCGAAGACTGTCGGGCGAACCCCACGCAGCGATCTCCAAGGCGAAGCCGGCGAGGTCGGCCTGTGTGATCTCGGGGGAACGATGTTTGGTTCGCGTGCCATGTTCGATCTTGCTCCAGAGCCGATATGCCGTGCCCGGCTCAGTGCGGCCGGCTCGGCCAGCGCGTTGTTCAGCGGATGCCCGACTTGTCGCAACAGTCGTGAGCCTGGTCATCCCTGAACGCGGATCGAACCGTGGCTCGCGGGCGAGTCCACTGTCGATCACAATGCGTACACCGTCCACGGTCAATGACGTTTCGGCGATGTCGGTCGAGAGAACGACCCGCCGTCGACCGGGTGGGGATGGGGCCAGCGCAAGATCCTGTTCGGCGAGGCTCAGTGCTCCGGCCAGTGGGTAGACGTCGATGTTCGGCCCGAGCACCTGGTTCAACTGTTGCTCGGTGCGTCGGATCTCACCGATACCCGGCAAGAACACGAGGATGTCGCCAGCGCCGTCACTGAGCGCACGGAGTACGGCGACAACGACATCGGGTTCGATGCGTTGCTGGCCAGGTCGCTGCGGACGCTTGCCGCGAGTCGGGGCCGAACGTGGCAGCCACTGGACGTCGATTGGGAACGTCCGGCCCTCGCTGGTGATGACCGGAGCGTCGAGTAATTTCTTGAGTCCATCGGTATCTGGGGTTGCCGACATGGCGATGATGCGCAACTCAGGCCGCAACTCTGCAGCGACATCAAGCGTGAGCGCGAGGCCGACATCGGTCGTGAGGTTCCGTTCGTGGACCTCGTCGAAGATCACACAGCCGACCCCCGGGAGTTCCGGATCGTTTTGGAGCCGCCGTGTCAGAACGCCTTCGGTCAGGACTTCGATCCGAGTAGTCGCCGTGATTTCTCTCTCGTCTCGCGTCTGGTACCCGACAAGCTTGCCGATCGGGGTGCGCGTTGTCGCCGACATCCGCTGAGCCGCGGCACGCGTCGCCAGGCGGCGAGGCTCGAGCATGATGATCTTCTGATCCCCGAGCCACGGTTCGTCGAGGAGCGCAAGCGGAACGACGGTGGTCTTGCCAGCACCGGGTGGTGCAACGAGAACGGCGCGGCGCTGCTCGATGAGCGCAAGGCGAAGGGCGTCGAGTGCGTCCCTGACGGGAAGGTCGGGAAGATCTGCCGAATGAGGCCGGTCGGCCATCAGCGGCGGGCGACGATCAGCCGAGCGCCGGTGAGCCGCTGAAGGGCCCTGGGTCGCTGGCGCCGGGAATATCGAGCGATGTCCAGGAAGTGACGTCGGCAATGGAGTCAGCAACGACTTGCCACTCGGCTGGGTTCCAGCCTTGGGCCTTCGCCGCAACTGAGCCATCGACACGGGTGAAGACGAATGCTGGGAGTTTGGTGAGCCCCATGGCTTTCACTGCCGAACGGTCGGCGTCGCAGAACACGAGGAACTGGTCGGCGAGTGGCCCGAGGAACCCACGAGTGTCATCAGCGCCAGCAGTGACGATGAAGTTGATCCGAGCGTGGGAGCTGCGGAATTGCTCGAGTACCCGTGTTGCGGTCCGCAGAACCCACGAGCTTTCATTCGTGTAGGGGTCGAGCACGACCGAGGCCAGGTGGAACGTCGTCAACCAGTCCATGATCGGTCGGGTCTGGCCCAGCCCGCCCGCCGTTAAGGGCGTCAGGTTCAATTCGTTCGGGAGCTGCGTCACAGTGGGATCGGCCACGGGCCAGAGCGTAGCGAGTCCGGCGCCCGCCAACCCAACACGTGACACGGATACGTTATTGAGTAATGCATCCGATCGAACATCTTCGCTATGTCGCCCGAGCCCAAGGAGCTGATTCGTCTGCGCTGGTCGAGGAAACCGCGTATGCCCTCGGGTCATTACGAATGGACCCGTCAGGCATTATCGTTGCCTGCCGTCGGATCGTTCAGCGGCATCCGTTCACGGGTGCCCTGTGGTGGTTGTGCGCCAACGTGTCGACCTCCTCGGAGCCGTTCGATGCTGTCTGGGAATTGGCCGAACAGATGCGTGCCGACCGGACTGGTTCTGAACTGGCAGCTGCCCTGCCCGACGACGCAACGGTGGCAACCATTGGTGACCCGAGCGTGATCGGCGACGGCTTGATACGTCGTGGGGACGTCCGCGTGCTGGCGCTCGACGTACAGCACGTGGCGACGTCCTTTGTCCGGCGCCTCGAACGGTACGACGTCGACTGCGAGCCTGTCGATGCTGGTGCAGCGGGCGCGGTCGCCCGCAAGGTCGACGCCGTACTGATCGAAGCACTCGCATGCGACAGCGACCGTGTGATTGCTCCAATGGGCTCGTCAACGCTTGCTGCAGCCGCTGCTGCCTGGGGCACACCGGTGTGGCTGGTCGCTGGTACAGGTCGCCGTTTGCCCAGCGGGATGATTGATGCCATGGTCGCCAAGATCGACGAGCTGACTGCTGTCGACAACATTGCATCGAACGACCCGCTTGGTGTGCGTACCGCCGCCACGATGGACGCATGGGACCTCGACGTCGAAGTCATTCCGACCTCGATGATCACCAATGTCGTCGGTCCCTACGGACACGTCCCGATGGGCCCGCCGGCCATCAAGCCCGAATGCCCCATGGCCTGGGAACTCCTCAAACAGAGCCCCATGTGACGGCGTTTTCCGTCAGCGTGATGGAAATGGCTTGAATGTCAGCCAATTTCATCTCGCAGACGCTGTTCGAGCGTCCGGATGACCATGTCGGGGGAGCGCATGACGTCCGTGTAGGTGTATTCGAAGACACGCCGGCCGAGGTCTTGCAGCTCGTTTCGGCGCTGGGCATCGCGTTGACGCTCCGTCGGGCTCGAATGGCCGTGTTGCCCGGAGACTTCGACGACGACACGCTGGCTCGCGAAGAGAAAGTCGACCCGTGCGACATGTCGATCGCCCTTGCGGTGGATTGCTTGCGTGAGCGGACGGTTGATTCCGGCTTGTCGGCAGATTGTCAGGAATCGCCGTTCGAGCGGCGAGTGACCTCCACTGTCGAGAACAAGGTTCTCAACGAGGCGACACCCCCAACGGCCGCGACCGCGCAATGTTTCGAGGCGTCTCGCGATTGCATGCGGTGCCGACAATCCTTTGCGGACCGCGCTGTCGATCGCAGCCTCGATCCGTTCTTCAGGACGCCGTGCCAGCGCCAGATCCAAGATGGTCCGAGTCGCAGAGGTGCAGCGAATCCCGTCGACATCCACCTGGTCGATCAGCGGAATCTGGTTGGTCGTGTGCACGCAGAAGGGTGAGTCGTTGACGAAACTTCCGCGTGGAACGGTGAACTCGACAGCGTCCGGATCCGATCGGTCGAACCCGTGAAGCTGTGCTGCAGCTTCGAAGCTCACCCACGATTCGTGGCCCAGACTGAGGAGCCCGGCCCGTAGCTGTTGGCGGTGGGTGGCCGGCGCACCGCCTATCCGGTATGTCTTCGGCGCCACGCGGATGAGGGTGCCGGCCTCGATCAAACGCCGACGACGGTGGCGTGCGGGCACAGCGTGCGCGAGTTGATTGAGGGTGATCAGCCCTTCTTGGCCTTCAGTAATCTGGATGATGTGGCGGTTCATGCCCAGACAGTGGGCGGATCACCGTCGAAGCCGGAATCTGGTCGTTTGCGTGATGGTTTTGGTCAACATCCACACCGTTTCCATCACGCAAACGAGGTGGTGGTGGAAGGTGGTGGTGGAAGGTGGTGGGGAAGGTGGTGGGGAAGTTGGTGGTGTCAGAGTTTGCGGTGGCGTGGGGCGATACCGGTGACATCTTCGATGATCTCTTTGGCTTCAGCTTTGCGATCTTCGGTCACGAAAATGCGGCCCATTGGTTCACGGCTGTAGGTGCCGAGGTGGATGTTGAAGTCCTCGTTCCATACCGCTGGAACGCCCTCGGAGATCAACATGTCGGTGAGCATTTGGGCCTGCCACATAGGTACCCAACCCGCCTCGACGGTCTTGTCCGGATTTGGTGGGTGGGGCAGATGTTTGCCGAAGACCCAGTTCCACGCGCTTCGAAACGTTGGCATGTGTGCAGACTATGGGCACCCCATGAGCGACCCCTCACCCATCCTTCCATCGGTTCTTCCACCGATCCTGCAGCACCTTCCACCAGCGCCGGACGAAAGCGCGCTCCTCGACGGTTTCACCAACTGGACAATCGAGCAGGGCATCGAGATGTATCCGGCGCAGGAAGAAGCGGCCTTTGAATTGATTGCTGGAAGCAATGTCATCCTCAATACCCCGACCGGCTCGGGTAAGTCGCTGGTGGCTGTTGCCGCGCACTTCGTCGGCCTGGGTCGCGACCAACGCAGCGTCTACACCGCACCGATCAAGGCGCTGGTGAGCGAGAAGTTTTTCGAGTTGTGCCGGCAGTTCGGCTCGGAACGAGTGGGAATGATCACCGGCGACGGCTCGATCAACCCGAATGCGCCGATCATCTGCTGCACTGCCGAGATCCTCGCGAACTGGGCGTTGCGGGATGGGCGCCGGACTGATGTTGACATCGTGATCGCCGACGAGTTCCATTTTTATGCCGATCCGCAGCGTGGCTGGGCATGGCAATTACCGATCCTTGAACTCCCGCATTGTCAGTTCCTGCTGATGTCGGCGACACTCGGGAACACTCGATTCTTCGAGGATGAACTCACCAAGCGGACCGGTCGTGAGACCGCCCTGGTCAAGTCGTCGCAGCGCCCGGTGCCGCTTGACTTCGAGTACAGGACAACGCTGCTCCACACCTCGATCGAGTCGCTCCTCGAGTCGGGCCGAGCACCGATTTACCTCGTTCACTTCACACAGCGCGACGCGACCGAAGCAGCACAGAGTTACGTCAGCCTCGACCCGCTCACAAAGGACGAGAAGCAGCGGGTGAAAGAACTGATCGGCGGGTTCCGCTTCGATTCGCCGTTCGGTAAGGGCCTCCGACGGTTCCTCGTTGCAGGTATCGGCGTGCACCACGCCGGGTTGCTCCCGAAGTATCGACTCCTCGTCGAACGACTCGCGCAAGCCGGTCTCCTCAAGATCATCTGCGGTACCGACACGCTGGGCGTTGGCGTCAACGTCCCGATCCGCTCGGTGCTGTTCACGAAGCTCTGCAAATACGACGGAAGCACCACGCGAATCCTGCGCAATCGTGAGTTCGCGCAGATTGCTGGGCGTGCCGGCCGCCGAGGTTTCGATGACGAAGGCACGGTCTGGGCACAGGCGCCAGAGCATGTGGTGATGAACCAGGCGAAGCTCCAAAAGGCTGCAGAGGACGCCAAGAAGAAGAAAAAGATGGTCAAGAAGAAGGCGCCCGACCGGGGCTACGCGCACTGGGACGAGGGCACCTTCCAGAAGATGGTCGGTGGCGAACCTGAACCGCTCACCTCGAGCTTCCAGGTCAACCACCAGATGATCATGAGCCTGCTCGATCGCCGCGGCGATGGCTGCGCGGCGGTTCGAAAGTTGATGGTCGACAACCACGAACCGCGCAAGCGGCAGCGGCAGCACATCAAGCAGTCGATCTCGATTTATCGCTCGCTCGTCGATGCCGGCCTCCTGGAATTTCCTGAGGAGCCTGACGAACTCGGTCGTCGCGTCCGTGTGGATTTCGACTTGCAAGACGAGTTTGCGCTGCATCAGCCGCTGTCGCTGTGGGCGCTCGATGCGATTGAACACCTCGATCGCCAATTCGAAGTCGAAGAAC